>CAOKJI010000114.1 GCA_948468495.1 uncultured Dorea sp.
AGAAAAAGATTACGAGAGAGACGGGGAGGATGACAAGAAGGATACGTCGGAACTGTCGAAACAGAGTAAGTGGTTTGGAATAGAGGGGAAACTGCCGGAGAATATTGACGTCAGATGGACGCTTGAGATGATGCAGGAACTGTGGGAGGCGATGCAGCGCTGGATGCCGGTAAAGGATCAGCCGCTGGCTGCTCAGCTGGAGGAATTATCAAAGCTTTATCTTGCGCTTTTGGAGGCGATTTTAACCCATACGATGGGAGAAGAACAGGCGGCGCAGGCAGAGAGGCTGAATGCGGTTCTTGCGGAGAAGTTAAATCTTCTGCTGCAGGTAGATTTGAAGGACTTAAAAGAGCTGTTAGAGAAGACCGGCCAGACCGATATGCTGAATCTTGTGAAGGCAAGTATCTACAGACAGACGACAGGAGAGTCTATATCCGGGAGGGCGGCGTCTAAGTTCTATGCACAGGGCAATACGGCGTCATTTCGGAGTTCTCGCTATTTTATGCCGGAATCATCAGGACAGGGAGGAAACCGCAGCGCAGGTTCCGCGTCAGGACGCGGCGGCGTGTATTCCGGCGGGGCTATGGGGATGAACGAAGGAAGAATCTATAAGCTGGCGGACGGCAGGAGCGTTCAGATGAATCAGGCATTTGACACCCAGAGAGAATCGGGCGAACTGCAGATAAGCCAGAGAGGCAGGGCGCTGAGTGGAGCAGGGGCAGGCAGTTACGGCGCAGGAGGCATTTCAGTGGGGAAGGCGGCGCTTACAGGGAAGGAGCTGGAGGAGGCGAATCGTCTTGCCGCCCATGTGAATGGCAGCGGTAATTTGCTGAAGCATGCCGGTATTGACGCGCAGAACGATGAGGTAAAAGGGCTCATTGCTGCGATTACCAATATGAAAGGGCAGGTGTATGCGGCGGGAGCCGATAGGAATAACGGCATGGTAACTCCCTTAAGGAATGCAATAAACAAGATGGTGGATTATTATCTAACGCAAAAGGGAATGTATCAGGTGTATTATCACACAACCGGCGCCTATGAACAGACGAAAAATTCGCAGAAAGCCATAGAAGAAGGTCTGGAATATGCGTATCGCCTGTTTATTGAGAAGAAGGCGGATGAAGCGTACCGTATGCAGGAAGCTTATTCTGACAGAGCCGGTTTCTTTCAGATGCTTCTAAAGGGGCAGACCATGCAGGCGGATTTGATACAGGGAATGCGGCTCTTAGAGAAGAACTGGCAGGAATTTCTTCGGGCAATCGGAGAGAATGAAAAGCGGGGAATCGCGCTGAAGATGCAGAAATACAGTCCATGGGGAGCTCTGGCGGAGCCGGAAGAGCTAAAGAGAGAGGCAAAGCAAAAGAGAAGCAGGATGATTCTGATTCAGGCGGCATGTATAGCGGCGGTGATACTTGTCTATATCTGCTACCGCATATTTTTTGGGTAGAGCGTGTCCCCAAATTGCTTTCTGCAAGATGTCATTCCAGTTTGCATAATTCGTTGCTGATTACGCATAGATGTGCATAAATCAGGTAAGAATGTGTTACGATAGAGCAGGTGATGAGAGATGAAAGAAGTTGAAGAATGGAACAGACTGCCTTTGGCGGAATACTCCTTTGAAGTATTATGGAAAGACGAGGTTACGGCCAGCGTACATGTGAAGGGACATCGGGCTGAGATATCCAGATATGTGATTCACCCGGTTAAACAGCTCTTTGCCGCGCCGGTTATGAGCAGAAATCAGGTGAATAAGGTATTAGAGCTGCGCTGTTTTGACAGGGGGAGGCCGGATATTATGGAGATTCTTGCGCATCTGGGGCTTAAGGAATATAACCCTTATGAAATTGTGAAGAGGACCCATGGGGTATCTTACAACGATTATATCTGGTTTCGTTTTCCAGGGGAGAAACTTACCAGTAAAGATGTGTTGGTGAGGTGAAAAGATGTTTCAGGCAGAACTTAGCAATGAACATATTGTGCAGGAGAGCGGAACCAGCGAGGGGACGCAGATTAAGTATAAAAAAGACGGATTCTGGTATAAACAGGATAATCGGGGAAACGAAGGTCTGACAGAATATCTGGTATCCGGCTTGTTGAAATATTCGACGCTCGAAGCTTCGGAGTATGTGACTTATGAAAAAGGGCTTATCAATGGGAAAACCGGGTGCCGCAGCAGGGACTTTTTGAAAAAAGAGGAAGAGCTGATTACCTTTTACCGGTTATATTATAATGAATTTGGAAAAGACTTGTCTCAGGTTATCGCACGAATGGATAAGATGGAAGAGCGCATAGAGTATGTTGTTGATTTTGTCCGGCAAAATTGTGGTCTGGATACGCGGGATTACCTTGCAAAAGTATTTACACTGGATATGCTGGTGCTGAATGAAGACAGGCATCTGAATAACCTGGCGGTAATATGGGATGGGGATGAATTTCGGCCGGCGCCGGTATTTGATAATGGCGTATCACTGCTGACAGCGAATCAGAGTGTGAACTGGAGATTCCCAGTAGAAGAGAATGTGCGCAGGGTAATTGCAAGGCCTTTTTCCGGCTCGCATGAGAGAATGTATCGTTATTTTGGAAAGGGATTTGAACTGGATTATCCGAAACTATATCAGTGGCTGAAGAATGAAGAAGAGAGTAGAGAGAAGGAAGTGCTGCTGTTTCAACTGGAGAATTGTAAGCTGTGAATGAAATGTTATTATTATGAATGAGTAGTAAAAAGTGTTGTGTGTTCTATGCAGCAGATTCAAAGTGCAGAACATATAGCGCTTTTTATTATATTTAGGCAACTTCGTTTTCTGTATAATAAAAGCTTTCCGGGCGATATACAGATAAATTTGTATCTTTTTAACTTTATTTAAGGATGTGTTGTTATACTTAGAACGCAAAGTAGAGCGTGCAGAGGATGGGAATGAATTTGGGAGCGCTGTTATTCCATCCAGTTAGAAATTGGAATGCTATACATAACTGCTTTGCAGACTTGCCTGCGAACAGCAGAGGGAAAGGGGAAAATGCTCATGCGTTTATTATTAGCGGAAGATGAGAAAGCGCTGTCCAAGGCGCTGGTTACGATTCTTATGCATAACCATTATTCAGTGGATGCGGTTTACAACGGACAGGATGCGCTGGACTATCTGGAAACAGATATTTATGACGGTGTGATTCTGGATATTATGATGCCGAAGGTGGACGGAATCACCGTTTTGAAAAAGATTCGCAGCGTGGGAAATAAGGTTCCGGTGCTGATGCTGACGGCCAAATCGGAAATTGACGACCGGGTGCTGGGATTAGACAGCGGAGCCGACGACTATCTGACGAAACCATTTGCAGCGAAGGAACTGCTTGCCAGGATTCGCGTTATGACAAGGCGGAAGACGGAAGCGGTGGACACGATGCTTTCCTTTGAGGATATCGCTCTGAACCGGGCGACATTTGAACTGACTTCGGGCGATTCCGCCATTCGGCTGGCGAATAAGGAATTTCAGATGATGGAGCTGCTTCTGGAGCATCCGGGGCAGGTAATTTCCGCGGAGCGGTTCATGGAGAAAATTTGGGGATACGACAGCGATGCAGAGCTGAATGTGGTCTGGGTAAATATTTCCTATCTTCGGAAGAAATTAGCGAAGCTGGGCAGCGCAGTACAAATCAAAGTAGTGAGAAATGCAGGTTATCTGGTGGAGGCGGTCCATGATTAAACGGTTGCGGCGAAAATTTATTGTAATTACCATGTGCTCCATCTTAGCGGTTCTCGGAGGAATTATTGGGGGGATTAATCTGGCCAATTATATCAGTATTAACCAGAGAGCAGACGAGAAGCTGACTCTGCTGATGGAAAACAGAGGTCAGTTTCCGCATCAGGGAGAGGAACCGGAGAAGAAGCCGCTTCCTCCCGGCATGTCACCGGAGGCGCCCTTTGAAACCCGTTATTTTACAGTAACGGTAAATGCAGAGAAGGAAGCGATTTCAGCGGATTTAGGAAGAATTGCGGCAGTCTCCCGTCAGACGGCGGAACGCTATGCGGTTGCATTGTATGAGAAGGGTGAGAAAGAAGGCTTCAAAGAGCATTATAAGTACCGGGCGGTTGAAGAGGAAGAGGGCGTTATGTATGTGTTTCTGGACTGCGGGCGCGAGTTGTCCACATTTTATTCATTTTTAGGTATGAGTATCTTCATTAGTCTGTGCGGCTTATCGCTGGTTTTTATCTTGGTATTATTTTTCTCAAAACTGGCGGTAGGGCCGGTTGCGGAAAGCTACGAGAAACAGAAACAGTTTATTACGGACGCCAGTCATGAGATTAAGACGCCGCTTACGATTATTGACGCCAATACGGAGGTGCTGGAGTTGGAAAATGGGGAAAATGAGTGGACTGCCGGGATTAAAAATCAGGTGCGGCGGCTGAGCTCCCTGACAGAGAAGCTGGTATTCTTATCCCGAATGGAGGAGGAACAGACGAAACTTCAGATACAGGAATTTTCGATTTCTGAAACTGTTTTGGAAATCGTGCAGTCATTTGAACCAGTAGCAGAGATGAAAGGAAAGGACTTCCGGGCAGAGGTCCCGCCGAATCTCTTCTATTATGGGGATGAAGTGATGCTCCGGAGGATGCTAACCCTTCTGCTGGATAACGCGGTAAAATATTCCGGCGAAAATGGGATGATAAGGCTTACTCTCCGGAAAACAGAGAAACATGTAGAACTTGTGCTATGGAATACAGTGCCGGAAATCCGGCAGGGGAATCAGGATATCTTATTTGAGCGGTTTTACCGGCCGGACTCCTCCCGTAATTCCGAGACAGGAGGATATGGGATTGGACTGTCGGTGGCAAAAGCTATTGTGACGGCGCATAAAGGGAAGATACATGCCAGGAGCGGGGATGGGAAATCCATAGAGTTTCAGATTGTGCTGTAGACAGAAAATTCAGTAATTAGGAGGAATTAAGCGAATGGATATTCAGAATGTATTTCAGAGATATGAGATAAAGTATATGATTTCTAAGGAGCAGCAGGAGAGGATACTGCGGGGGATGGAGATGTATATGGAGGGGGATGCTTATGGGCGGAGTACGATTTGTAATCTGTATTTTGATACGGATAATTATCTGCTGATACGGCGTTCGCTGGAGCATCCGGTGTATAAGGAGAAGCTGCGGCTTAGAAGCTATGGGACGGCGAAGCCGGATAGTCAGGTGTTTATGGAATTGAAGAAGAAATATCAGTCGGTAGTTTATAAGCGGCGGATTGGAATTACGGAGCGGGAGGCTATGCGGTGTCTGCGGGGGGAAGAGTGTCTTGTGGATACGCAGATTGGACGGGAGATGGATTATTTTCTCAGGCAGTATCAGTATCCCCGGCCGGCGGTATTTCTT
The DNA here is from genome assembly GCA_948468495.1 of uncultured Dorea sp. The sequence continues at coordinate 5,369 of CAOKJI010000114.1, forward strand.
TCTTATGAAAGAGAGGCTTTTTATGGGAAGGATGACAGGGATTTCAGGGTTACTTTTGATGAGAATATTCTTTGGCGGGATTCGGAATTGTCTCTTCTCGAGGGGCCTTACGGTACGCCGGTTCTGGATGAGGGACGGGTGCTGATGGAGATTAAGACCGGCGCGGCAATCCCTTTGTGGATGACGGCGCTGCTGACAGAGAATCATATTTATAAAACTTCGTTTTCAAAATACGGAACAGTGTATCAGAATCTTTGCGAAAATCAAATGGGAGGAATGTGTTATGCCGGATAAGGTGTTTGGAGGAATATTTGACAATGGAGGAACGGCGGTGATTGCGGTGCCGGATTTCCTGATTTGCGTAGGCGTGTCGCTGGTTATCGGCGTATTCCTGGCGCTGGTTTATACATATCGGAGCCGGTATACGAAGAGCTTTGTGATTACTCTTGCAATTCTTCCGGCGGTAGTCTGCGTGGTGATTATGATGGTAAATGGAAATGTAGGGGCGGGCGTTGCCGTAGCGGGAGCGTTCAGTCTGGTACGTTTTCGCTCTGCGCCTGGGACGGCGAAGGAAATCGGCACGATTTTCCTCGCAATGGGCGCGGGACTGATTGCAGGTATGGGATATCTGGGGTATGCGGTATTATTTTCCCTTTTGCTGGGATTGGTGATGCTGTTTTATCAGAAGATTGGACTTGGGGAGATGAAGGGAGCGTCCAGAGAGAAGACGCTGCACATTACCATTCCTGAGGATTTGGATTATACGCAGGTGTTTGACGACCTGCTGGAGAAATATACCAGTGGGGCGGAGGTGGTGTCGGTGAAGACGACGAATATGGGGAGTTTGTTCAAACTGACATATCAGATTACATTGCGGAATGTGACGGAAGAAAAGGAATTGATTGACGCTCTGCGCTGCAGGAACGGCAATCTGGAAATCAGCATTACCAGACAGGAGGCGGCGGTCTATGAGCTGTAGGAAGAAAATTATTTCAGGATGCATATTTTTGGCGGCATGTGCATGGCTGATAACGGGATGTACGTCCCTGGAGAAAACGGAGGATAAGAAGGCGGAGGAGAATGCAGAGATCGGAAGAGCACACGTCTGAACTCCAGTCACTGAGTCCTATCTCGTAT
>CAOKJI010000115.1 GCA_948468495.1 uncultured Dorea sp.
TCCGGAACCCGAATATGTTCCGCGCCAAGTTTACACTCCTTCCAGGTGGACATACACATGCTGTCACTCATAATTCTTAACAGAATCTCATCGCTTTTTAAGGGCGGCAGTTCAAATTCTTCCAACCGCACGTCCCCCGCGCCATAAAGTCTTACTCCTTTTGTCTTCATTCTTCCTCCAATCTCTAGTGTACTGACACGTTCATAATTAGACTAACAGCACCGCCTATATCGCCATCTGCTGCGTTGGCTTCACTCAACGATGCCACCACATCGCCTCGTTCAGCCGCCTTGCAGAGTGACGATATATTCGGTACTGTTAGTTTAAAAATGAACGTGTCAGTACACTAGTCCGCCGTCTCCTCCGCTACTCCATGTTAGCATGACGTTTAAACAGGTCTGCGTCACTCTGGTCTGTAATCCTCATCAAATCCATAACCATGGCGTCATAAATAATCCAGCAAAGTTCTTCAAATGCAGAACCCGATGCTTGTACACTCTTCTTGCCTTTTCCGGTAACCTTCTCCGTTACCCCCGGAACCCTGATAACTGCATCTGCCATAGAGCCAATTGTATTTTCTGGAAACATGGTCAAAGTGACCACCTTCCCTCCCTGCTCTTTTGCTTTTTTGGTATTGGATACCAAGCTTGCCGTATTGCCGGAGCCCGAACCGACAATCAGCAGATCCTTCGCCTGTATCGACGGCGTCGTTGAATCCCCTACGAAATATACAGTATATCCCAGATGCATCAGCCGGTTGGCAAATCCTCTTGCAGCAAATCCCGAACGCCCTGCGCCGCAGACAAAAATCCTTTTGGCTTCCATGATACATTTTTCAACCAGCTCCAGCTCTGCATTGTCAACAAGATGAGCATTCTCCCTTAATTCATGAATAATTGCTAATACATTTTTTGCTTCGTTCACTTTTCTTCTCCATTATCTCATTGCTTCTTTGATTGCCCTTGCTTCCGCCACCGGATCTTTTGCATGTCCGATTGCAGAACCAACAATAATAATCTCCGGTTTCAACGTCACATACTTGTCAATTGTTTTACTGTTAATCCCTCCCGCTACTGAAACCTTCGCTTTTTTTGCATTGGCTACCATAACCTCCAAATCCTGAATCGGCTCTCTCCCTAACATCTGCTGGTCTGAACCGGTATGTACCGCAAGATAATCCACACCAACCTCTTCCAACTCGGCGATTCTCTTTGGCAAATCCGTCACACACAGCATATCCACCACAATATTTCTCTGATATTCCCTTGCCGCTTTTGCTGCCGCCGCAACAGTCAGAGTATCGCACGCGCCCATCACCGTAGCATAGGAAGCTCCAGCCTCATATGCGTATTTAGCCTCTAAATATCCTCCGTCCATAATTTTTAAATCTGCCAGTATTTCTTTATCCGGGAAAAATTTCTTAAATTCGCGTACGCCTCTCATCCCTTCGTCCATAACAAAAGGCGTTCCGATTTCAATAATATCAATATATTCTGCAACTCTGTCTGCAAAACGCAAAGCATCAATCAGGTTTAATTCATCTAAAGCTAATTGTAATTTCATATTTCATTCTCCTCTATCTATTATATTTTTCCGTTAACTGTTTATAGTAAACTATAATCTTGTCAAAGGTTTCCGATTCCTTTGGAATACCTGTGTATCTGGTTACCGCCGCCTCAATTCCATGCTCTTTCACATATTCCAGCAATTCAACCGACTGCTCATCCTCTTTTACATCAAACAAAAATGCCGCCGCCACGCCTTTCGTAAGTAAATCATTGGGAAGTCCATACTCCGCACATTGTACTGCAGGCCCGACCAGACGGTCCGTTGCCCCTAATTTGCGGATAGGCGCTCTGGAAATACGGGAAATCGTATCTGTAATTCCAGGCGTTAGAAACCGGTTCGCAGCAAAATCAATATATCCCATCATATCCTCATGTGTAAATCCCCATTTTTTCTCCAGCAAAGCTGAAATCTCTCTCATAACAGACTTCGTCAGTTCCACATTTTCATCCTTCGCAAAGTAATCCTGAATAATTTCATATCCCATCGCGTGCGCAATATATCCGGACCATGCATGACCGCCGTTTATCACATACAACTTTCTCTCCAGATACTTCTGAAGATTCGTCGTATAGGTTGCGCCTTTGATTGGTTCCTCTTCAGGAACAACTAATTTATCCGCTTCGACTACAAGCTCATAATCCACGCCAATATCAATTCCGTCCCGATTGTCTCTATCGCAGCCAAATACCATTCGGTCAACTGCCGTATTCGGTATCGCGGCAATTTTATCCAGTTCTGCCTCCGCAATTTTTCCTGTATTAAGAATCTCCCTCTTTAACATATCTCCGCAGAGCAACGCATTTTCACAGGGAATCACATTGATTTTAGACTTTCCTGCATTGAGTCTCTCCTTTAATCCTGCCGCTAAATTATCGGAAATCCTTGGAAAATTATCAACCAGAACTGCTGTCGTAACAATATCGGCGTCCACAATTGCCTGCGTAACCTTTTCTGGATTCTTTAATGGTGAAAGCGCCGACACTTTATCGATTTCTTTCCTTCTATAATTCTTTTCAATCACATACAGATAATAATTATGGTATTCATTCAATTCCTTGAGCAAGGGCTCATTGACGTCTACAAAGACAATTTCGTATCCTGTCTCATGCAAAAGTTCTGCAATAAATCCTCTTCCTATCTTTCCCGCTCCAAAATGTACTGCTTTCATAAATCACTCGCCGCCTCCCGTTTATTCTAGGTTTGTATGTCTTACCATCATTTCTTCCGCCGTCTGGTTCAGCTCTTCCATCAACGCCATAATTATGCTGTCATACGCCAGCCAGCTCATCTGCTCAAACAAACTGCCCATAGGCTGGACGGACTCCGCTAAATTCTTTTCCCCCTCGGCTTTTTTCGGTGTAGAACCCGGAACTGTCACAACAACGTCCGACATTTGTCCGATTATATGCGTTGGAAACATGGTAACCGTAGCAATCCTTGCTCCAGCCCTCTTTGCTTTTTCTCCCATAACAACCAGACTTTGTGTTGTCCCAGAACCGGAACCAAGGATAATCAAATCCCCTTTTCCAATCGGAGGACAGGATATCTCTCCCACAAAGTGTACGTCAAACCCCAGGTGCAGCAGGCGGTTCGTAAAAGCTCTGGCCGCAAGCCCGGACCTGCCTGCCCCCGCAAGAAATATCTTATTTGCCGCCTTCACAGCTTCCACCATATCCCGGATACTCTCCTCCGTAACCATTCCGGCATATTGATTCAACTCATTTGTAATCACCTTTAACTTAATTGCTTCCATGAATTTCTCCCTTTGTTCTATCATTTAAATAAATTATAAAATCTCGCCGGCTGTTCTCTCAATATAATCCAATTTCATATCTGGCAAAATATTTTTTGACAGATTCATCCTTTAAAAATCCTCAAACACGCCCTATTCTATAAATCCTCTATTTTTCCAGTTACTATATTTCTCAACAACTCTCTTTACAATTGCATGTTTCTCTGGAAACCCAATATATTTGCTTACAGCCGCCTCAATTCCCAATTCTTTTATCTCTTCCTGAAGTTTCATTGCATTGGCGTCCTCCGGCTCTGTGTAACCGAAACCTGCTGCAATCGCCTCTGCAATTGCGTCGAACGATACGCCATGCCTGTAATTCACTTCCGCCGCCCCTGTCAAACGGTCGCCTCTGGACACCTTTCTGATTGGGTCGTATGCCACTCTGTAAATCGAATCCGGCATTACGCCCTTTGCCGGAGCAAAATATATCAGCTTATGCACTTCTTCTTTTGTCACCGGATATTCTTTCATAACACCTTCGATGATTTCCTCAGCAACTCTCTTCTCTAACATTGCAATTTCCTCATCCGCCTCAGCCTCCGGAATGGTCTTTAACCCTTTTAGATATCCTGCAAAAGCCAGCGTTGCGTGAGGACCGTTCACTGCCGTCACCTTGATATCTTTCAGCATCTCAACATTATCAGTCACTTCCATCCACTCAACACTTTCAAAATTACTGTTAACCGGTCCCTGTATCAGCAAGGAATTTACTGCCACCGTATCTATTTCTGTCGCATAGTTGCTCGCCGCGTCTGTGCTTCTCCGAATAATCGAATCCCGGACAACAACATTTTTCCTAAACCAGTACTTTCCTTCCTCCGACAATCCTTTTGTAAAGTCTTCTTCAATCTGCGGAATGAGATAATTCTTATTCGTAATACAGATTAACGTCATTTTTCTCATTGGATACGCAATTGACATTTTTTCAAAACACGGAGTAAGATATCTGCCCGCTTCCTCAAAATCCTCTGGGTAAATAGGCAATATAACCAAATTTGTTGTCAAAAATTCTTCCATACAGGAATATTCTTCATCACAGAGAAAAGTCTTAAAATTCCGAATAACACGATTCTGAACGCAATCCCTGCGATGTACTTTAACATGAAATTCTCCCCGCGCATCCAGCGCTTCTTTTACCCGCGGATCTTTATCCAAAAACACAATACTCCAGCCGGCATTGTCGAATGTCTCCGCTATAAAACCCTTCCCCAAACGTCCTGCGCCTACAATCATTACTTTTTTCATCGTTTCAACCAAACCTTTCTTCTGTTAATTATGAAAAATCCGTCCCTATTCTTCAAAAATATAAAGCCTTTTTACATTCTCAAGCAGTCTGTAGCCCATAATTTGACTGATTTTTTCTTCTTCACCCGCTTCAATCAGCCGGATAACATCCGCATCCTCTATAATCATATCTGTAATCCTGCCAACCAGTTGTCTCTCAACTCTAATTGTGTTGTAGGGATAGAAAAGCATAATGACTGCTTTTGTTTTTTCATCCATCTGCTCTTCATCCTCGCGCAAATTATCAAAGCAGCAGATAATCATGGCAGGTTTCCGAATCCCCTTTACATAACATTCAAAATATCCCACATTGGTCGCCGGAATGACAAAATAGCTCTCATTTGTTCTCTTTTTTCTAAGAAATGTCTCGATATCCTCCCTGATTATTCCGAGATTGATAGCTTCCGCCCACTCTGAAACCTGATCCATAATTTCTTTTGTGTCAGCCTCAGAGGGCAGCATTACAACTTTAAAATCATTTAATAAATCCACCGACATTCTGGTATAATAGTTGATATCCTCCAAAGCCAAAAGGAAATCTACATTTTTCAAATTAATCGTATTGCGTGTTCTTTCAATTTTACAAAGTTTTTTGTATTTATGTTTGCGGATTTTCTCTTTAATCAGCTCTAACTCATACGGTTTCAACAAAGGTGATACTTTTATATACTGACTTGATTCCATATACAACGGAATCGTGGAAAGAATCAAATCATAACTGTCCAGCTTTTCCTTCCCAAGCCCTACAAGCGAAACAATTTTCTTGACATATATTTCAGATATCTCACGTTCCAGGCGACTTGCCAGCATTCTAGAAGACCCCATTCCACTGGAACAGACAATCAGAATCCTGAGACTTCTTTTTGCATACTTATCCAGCGAAACAGCAAAATACAGTGTTAAATATCCTATTTCATCCTGCGGAAACCTTTCATTTGGGAACATCTCCTGGATTATCCTTCCAGTAATCTCAAAAAGTCTTGCATAGTCCTTTTCAATTTCCCGAATCATTGGATTTGAGATACTCATACCACTCCTGATACGTTTAAGCGCTTTGCTAAGATGTACCAGCAATCCGTCAATCAAATCGTTATCATGCTCCAGATCAATTCCCAGTTCTTCATTAATCCTGCTGATAATCTTGTTGACCTTAGACATCAGATAAAAATCCCCCGGCGACAGTTTCTCTGTCAGATTTGAATGTATTGTAAGGTGAAGAACCCATGCCAGATAGGCTTTTTCCGATTCATTAAAAACAACGTCAAATTCTTTTTCTATTAACCTTGCAATCTTTTTACAAACGTTGTCATCCGAATGCGCCAGAAGTATGTCCTTCTCTTTCAGAAGGAATTTTCCAATCTTTCCTTTTTTATGCCTGCCAATCATCATAGCTGTTAAAAATATACATTCCACATAACTCCAGTCGTCAATATACATATCATAATCACTTGACAAGGAAGGCACATCCCGCAAAATACTATGAGTTTTTAAAAGAATCTCCCGATATCCGTATTTTTCAAGCAGAGAAATAAAAGGATGGGGACTTGCCAAATCCCCATCAAGCCAGTTAATCAAAATATCACTCTCAACATTTTTCATAATGGTATTAATCAACAAATGATCTTTTGCCACCGGCGTTCCATCAAGGCAAATCCCTTCTCCTTTTTTCCTGATTAATTGTATTTCCTGTCTCTCCAATAGCTGCTCGATTTTCTTCAAATCATTCCTAATTGTTGGCATTGAGATTCTCAAATCAATTGATAACGCTTCTGTCTTAATAAAATCATCTTCGTGGAGCAGCGCAAGAATGATATAGTTTTTCCTGTCCTCCGATTC
>CAOKJI010000116.1 GCA_948468495.1 uncultured Dorea sp.
AAAATCAATTGCCCGGTAGCTTCCTGCGATGGGCATTGCCGCTACAGCGCGTTTGTTGGTGAGGTTTTTCATCCGATGGTTGTTGCCTCCGGCCAGAATAATTCCTGCTGCTTTCATATCCGTTCACCTGCCTTTATCAATGTCTCGCCGCTTACCAGTCTTCCGTCCGGATAGTCTTCTCTGCAGGTAATACCGCTGATGGCGGTATTCTTACCAATCTGAACGCCTGACGGTATCACAGAGTTCTCGCCGATGGTTACCAGTCCAAAGTTATAAATATCAGGTTTCATTCGATTCGGCGCTTCAGCGCCGATGCCAAGGGTTGCCTGACTGCCGACTTCCACGCCTTCTGCAATAATTGCCTTGTCAATTACACAGCCCTCTCCGATTGTGACATCCTTCATAATAATTGAATCCCGGACAATAGCGCCTTTTTCGATGATTACGCCGGAACCAATGATGCAGTTATGAACCTGTCCGTAAATTTCCGAGCCGTTGCAGATAATACTTCGGTTAATAACGGCCCCGTCTGCGATATATTGAGGCGGAAGCAGACTGCTGTTGGTATAAATCTTCCAGTATTCTTCATATAAATTAAATTCAGGAATAATATCAATCAGCTCCATGTTGGCCTGCCAGTAGGAGCTTAAAGTTCCAACATCTTTCCAGTATCCGTTGTATTCATATGCAAACAGGCGTCTGCCCTGTTCATGGCAGTGAGGAATAATGTGTTTTCCGAAATCACATCCCGGGACAACATTTAATTTTAGAAGCGCATCACGAAGCACCGGCCAACTGAAGATATAAATTCCCATAGAAGCCAGATTGCTCTTTGGATTCAGCGGTTTCTCCTGAAATTCCAGGATTCGTCCGCCGTCTTCTGTTACTACAATACCGAAGCGGCTGGCCTCTTCCATAGGCACCGGCATAGCGGCAATCGTAATATCCGCCTGATTGGCCTTGTGGAAATCCAGCATGATCTCATAGTCCATCTTATAAATGTGGTCGCCGGAGAGAATCAGCACATATTCCGGATGGTAATTCTCCATATATTCCAGATTCTGGTAAATTGCATTGGCCGTTCCGGTGTACCATTCGCTGTTCCTCAGCTTCTCATATGGCGGCAGGATGGATACGCCGCCGATGTTGCGGTCTAAATCCCAGGGAATACCGATTCCGATATGGGTGTTCAGTCTGAGCGGCTGATATTGTGTCAGTACTCCAACCGTATCTACACCTGAATTAATACAGTTACTGAGCGGAAAATCAATTATTCTATACTTGCCGCCGAAAGCAACGGCAGGCTTGGCGGATTTGTCAGTCAGCACGCCCAGACGGCTGCCTTGTCCTCCAGCCAGCAGCATCGCTATCATTTTTTTCCGAATCATGATGTCACCCCATTTCTGCTATAATTATATGTAAAGTATACCACACCTCTTTTTTGATGTGAATATTTTTAATAAAAAAAATATAAAAAACATGAAAAATTTGTTAAAAATATACAAAGATATGATGAAGAGATATTTGTAAAGATAAAAATTCAGCTTGGATTTTATCGCATATATGTTTATAATGGTATAAATGGGTAACAGATAATATGACAGCTTACAGAAAATATTAAGAAAGGTATTGTTTTATGTATAAAATAAATTTTGACCAGCCAATTCACGTACATTTTATTGGTATCGGCGGTATCAGCATGAGCGGACTTGCCGAGATTTTGCTGAAGGAGAATTTTACCATATCTGGTTCTGACACGAAAGAATCGGCGCTGACAAGACATCTGGAGGAGATAGGGGCGTCTGTATTTTATGGACAGAAAGCTTCCAATATAATAGAAGGGATTGACGTTGTGGTTTATACGGCCGCAATTCATGAAGATAATGAGGAATACAGGGAGGCACAGCGGCAGGGACTTCCTATGTTGAGCAGAGCGGAGTTCTTAGGGCAGATGATGACAAATTATGATATGCCGGTAGCTGTTTCCGGGACTCATGGGAAGACAACGACTACGTCTATGCTTTCCCATATTCTGCTTGCCGACGGACAGGACCCGACGATATCGGTAGGAGGTATCCTGAAAGTAATCGGGGGGAATATCCGGGTGGGCGGTTCGGAAGTATTTCTAACAGAAGCCTGTGAATATACCAATAGTTTTCTGCATTTCTTTCCAAAGACGGCTGTGATTTTAAATATCGATGCAGACCATCTGGATTTTTTCAAGGATTTGCAGGATATCAGGCGGTCATTCCGCAGATTTGCAGAGCTTCTTCCTGCTGACGGAACGCTTGTAATCAATGAAGCCATTGAGGGATTGTCAGAGATTACAGAGGGCCTTTGCTGCCGGGTGGTTACATTTGGCGCAGCTTCTTCGGCGGATTACTATGCAAAAGAGCTGGCCCATGATGCGAAAGGAGACGCATCCTTTGACGTGATGAAGAAAGGCAGCAGAATGGGACGCATCCGGCTGTCTGTAACAGGAGATCATAATGTACTGAATGCGCTTTCGGCAATCGTAACGGCAGATGTTTTAGGGATTCCGTTTGCATCCATGGAGAAAGGACTGGCCGAGTTTGAAGGGACGAACCGCCGGTTTGAATACAAGGGCGAGAGGAATGGATTTACGATTATTGATGATTATGCGCACCATCCTACGGAGATTAGAGCAACCCTTTCCGCCGTTAAGAATTATCCCCACAGGGAGGTCTGGTGTGTGTTCCAGCCTCATACCTATACCAGAACGAAGGCTCTGTTCGATGAGTTTGTGAATGCGCTTTCCGGTACGGATCACATTGTACTGGCGGATATTTATGCGGCGAGAGAGACCGACACGCTTGGAGTATCTTCTGAGCAGATTGCAGAAGCATTGAAGGACAGAGGATGTGATGCATATTATCTGTCGTCTTTTGACGAAATAGAGAAATTTTTGTTAGAAAATTGCAGAAAAGGCGACGTGTTGATAACTATGGGGGCCGGAGATGTTGTAAATATTGGAGAAAGTTTATTGCCGGCATAGTTATCCACATTTTCAACATGATTTTATCAACAAAAAAACTCGATTTTTACAAAAAAAATTCTTTTTTGCTCCTTGCTGCAATGCTATAATGTTCTATGCTAACAAAGAAGAGGCAAGGACGGATGGGACATGACTAAATTGACTTTAACGAATTATGTTCGGGGGAATACAACCCTGTTGGAGAATGAATTTATAGATGAATATATGCCGAAGGCCAACGGCGAGTATGTGAAGGTTTATCTGCTGCTGCTGCGGTATATGGGAGACCCCTCCGCAGAACTTACGGTTTCCGGAATTGCCGATCTTCTGGAATGTACGGAGAAGGATGTGACCCGTGCGCTGAATTACTGGAAGAAGCAGGGACTGGTTGATTATGGACAGGCGGTGCAGGAGCTTCAGGACGCTTCTAAGGAAGCGGGCGCAGAGGGAGCGAATCGTTCAGGGATTACTGTTTCCGGCAGTAGGAATACCGCAGGAAGCAAGAAGACGGTTCAGATTCCCCCCAGCCAGAAGAACCGTAAAGATTTTGGGGAAGTGATTCATGTAACTGAGCAGTATCTTGGGAAGACTCTGACGAAGACAGAATCCGAGGCTATCGTTTATTTTTACGATACCTTAGGGATGTCCGCAGATTTGATTGAATATTTGATTGAGTATTGTGTGGAGAATGGGCATAAGAGTATTCATTACATAAGGAAGGTAGCTCTTTCGTGGGCGGAGGAGAAGATTAAGACGGTAGAGGAGGCTAAGCTTGCATCCAGTCAGTACAGCAGAAACAGCTATATTGTACTGAATGCTTATGGAATTAAGGGGCGGGCTCCGGCTGCGTCTGAGATGAAGTATATCCGGAGATGGAATGAGGAATATGGATTCTCTTCGGATTTGATTGCGGAGGCCTGTGATCGTACGATGAAGATGACTCACCAGCCGAGTTTTGGCTATACGGAAACGATTCTTAAAAACTGGATGGACAAGGGTGTGAAGACAATGGCTGATGTGAAAGCCCTGGATTTGCTCCGATTACAGAATAGTGATACGAAAAAGGCAGCGGTGACAGGAGCAGCGAGAACGGTCCGGAATAAGTTTAATAATTTTGAGGGCCGTAAGTATCCGGATATGGATGAACTAACGAGAAAATTAATTGAGACACAATAAAGGAGGTTCCCGTGGCGCTTACCAACTCTCAGTATGATTATTTCATGCGTATATATGAGAAACGACAATTGAATAATGAAGCCCGTCTGCGCGCACGATTCGAGGAAGTTTACCAGGAGGTTCCGAGACTTCGGACTCTGGATCATTCTATCTCTGAACTTAGTGTGCGTCAGGCGCATAAATTATTAGATGGAGATAGCGCTGCTTTGACTATATTAAGAAACGACCTCCATCTTCTTTTTGAGGAAAAAAGGCTTCTGCTGGAACAGGCGGGATACCCGGAGAATTATCTGGAACTTACCTATCACTGTCCGGATTGCCAGGATACAGGGTATATAGGGGAAAGCAAATGTCATTGTTTTAAGAAGGCAATTATAGATTTTTTGTATACCCAGTCTAATTTGCAGGAGGTGTTAGAGAGAGAGAATTTTGGCACGCTTTCTATGGAATATTATTCGGAGAACCATAAAGACCCGCTTACGGGAAGAACCTCGAGAGAGGCTATGGAGACCGCAGTCAGGACTTGTAAGAAGTTTGCCAGAGATTTTGGAAAGGATTTTCGGAACCTTCTGCTTTATGGAGATACGGGGGTAGGGAAGACTTTTTTGTCCCATTGCATTGCGAAAGAGGTTCTGGAGCAGACGTTTTCGGTGATTTATTTTTCCGTATCCCAGTTGTTTGATATCTTTGCGAAGAAGCAGTTTCACAAGGATGAGTCGGCGGAGCTTGATTATGAGCATATATACGATTGTGATTTGCTGATTATTGATGATCTGGGTACGGAGGTTCCCAATACATTTACGATTTCTGAGTTGTTTGTGTGTCTGAATGAGAGACTTCTGCGGAAGAAGTCGACGATTATATCTACGAATCTCTCACCGGAGGATTTAAATACAGCATATTCGGAACGGGTATTTTCCCGAATTACCAGCGCTTATACCGTTCTTAGAATGACCGGTGACGATATACGAATTCAAAAGAAACTGATGGGCAGATTATAATTTTAGGAGGTACAATTACTATGCTGCGTCGTAACGAACGTAACCTTGATAACATTCCGGTAGGCTCTTTGGGGATTATTGCTCTTGAGGGTTGTCAGGGAATGGGGAAACTAATCAACGATTATCTTGTAAAATGGCGCTATGAGGATGGCTCAGAATTCAAAGATCATATTGCGTTTGGCGGCTATGAGAAAGATTCTTATCTTGTGGATGCCGATGTTCCGCGGTTTGGTTCCGGCGAGGCAAAAGGCATAATTAATGAATCCGTAAGAGGGATGGATATCTATATACTGGTGGATGTATGTAACTACAGCCTGACTTATTCGCTGACAGGGAATGTGAACCATATGTCTCCGGACGATCATTTTCAGAATTTAAAGCGGATTATTGCGGCGATTGGCGGCAAAGCAAGACGGATTAATGTGATTATGCCATTCTTGTATGAGAGCCGTCAGCATAACCGCAGGGGAAGAGAATCTCTGGACTGCGCAATTGCGCTCCAGGAGCTGGTTCGCATGGGAGTAGATAATATCATTACGTTTGACGCGCATGATCCGAGAGTGCAGAATGCGATTCCGCTGCATGGATTTGAGACGGTGCGTCCGACTTACCAGTTTGTGAAGGGACTTCTCAGTACGGTAAAGGATTTGAAGATTGACAGTGACCATATGATGGCAATCAGCCCGGACGAAGGGGCGACGGAGCGGGCGATTTATCTGGCAAGCGTGCTGAATCTTGATATGGGAATGTTCTATAAGAGACGGGATTACAGCCGGATTGTCAACGGCCGTAATCCGATTATCGCCCATGAATTCTTAGGCTCTGAAGTGGAGGGCAAGGACGTTATTATATTAGACGATATGATTTCTTCCGGAGACAGTATTCTGGATGTGGCAGGTCAGCTGAAACAGCGGAAGGCGAAGCGCATCTATGCCGCGGCAACGTTTGGGTTGTTTACAAGCGGTATGGATAAATTCGATAAGGCTTATGAAGAAGGGCTGATTAACGGGATACTTACGACTAACCTGATTTATCAGACGCCGGAGCTTCTGTCCAGACCGTATTATATCAACTGTGATATGAGCAAATATGTGGCCCTGATGATTGATACGCTGAATCACGACAGCTCAATTAACAGCATTCTGAATCCTGCAGACAGGATTCAGAACGTTGTGGAGATGTATAAGCGGGGCGAGGAGATTACGCATTAGAGAAGGTTTCCACCTGTGCGGATGGGCGCTGTCTGACGGAAAAGGGAGATCG
>CAOKJI010000117.1 GCA_948468495.1 uncultured Dorea sp.
AATTGCTGCTTACGTAGTCTTAGGAACGAAGGCATTCCTGAGTTTCTTAGACTACATTGGCAGGAAGTTCACCTACAGAACCTGCCACTGGCAGCTTCCTTCGGATGCATGGCAACTGGAATGTTGTCTCGCCTTGCTTCGTATGCCGCAGTTTGCAGGCCAGAGCAGGCGGCGTGTGAACTGTAACTGAAACAACTCTATCCGTAAATAATGGATGCTGCAATCTCTTCTGCTTTTGCTTTATCTGTCAATACTTCTGTCAGCTTCAGTGCAAAATCAATGGCGGTACCCATTCCCCGGCTGGTAATCATATTGCCGTCTAATACTACAGGTGTTTTCATAATTACCGCGCCGGAAAGCTTGTCTTCTACCGACGGATAGCAGGCTGCTCGCTTACCCTTCAGCAGACCAAGTCCTCCCAGAATACTTGGGGCTGCACAAATCGCCGCAACATATTTTCCATTCTCCGCAAAGTCTCTTACCACACGCTTCACACCGGCATGCATATCCAGATTCGTAGTTCCCGGCATGCCGCCCGGAAGCACAATCATATCAAATTCTGTAAAATCTACCTCATGAAATAAATCCTCTGTCTGCACGTTAATTCCATGGGCGCCATGCACCATATAGTCTTCCGTAATAGAAACAGTGTCCACATAGATACTCGCCCTTCTGAGTATATCCACAACGGTAAGACCCTCAATCTCTTCAAATCCGTCTGCCAAAAGAACTGCTACTCTCTTCATTATCGTCCTCCAAATTATTATAAATTTACATATTTATAGTAATTTTAGCAAACTACTACCAAAAATGCAATTGTTAGTGTACACTTATTGTATAAATGGAGGGGAACTATTATGGAAATTGAGCGTAAATATTTGATTCATACCTTACCAGACAATTTAAATATTGTAAAAACAAGAGAGATTGAGCAGGGGTATCTCTGTACGGAGCCGGTGGTCCGTATCCGCAAGGACAATGATAAATATGAACTGACTTATAAGTCCAAGGGACTGATGTCCCGGGAGGAATATAATCTGCCTTTGACTGAGGAGGCTTATGAACATCTGAAGGAGAAAATTGACGGACGCCTAATCGTTAAGAGCAGACATGAAATTCCGCTGGGCGAATCGCTTATAATAGAACTGGATATCTTTCATGGGGAGCTGAAACCTTTGATTCTGGCTGAGGTCGAATTTCCTGATGTGGAAAAAGCGAACGCCTTCACACCGCCGGGATGGTTCGGCGAAGACGTTACTTTTTCCTCTGAATATCATAATAGTACGCTAAGCAAACGATAATACGCTGCACATTTTTTTATTCCATCCCTCTCATCCGCTCAATTACAGAGCTTCCCCTTTCCATCTGCCGGTAGGTAATAAGAGGAATCCCTACGCAGACCGCAATCGTCAATGCTGCTGCCGCCAGCATCGGAAACAGAGGGATTTTAAATTCTACTCCATTATAGTTCATAGACTGGTATAAATAATATGTGACGCCAAGCCCGGCTGTCAGCGTGACGAGCCATGCCCCGGCCGCATAGAGCAGGCCCTCTAACGCCAGCATTCCATTCATCTGCTTTCCCGTCATCCCGATGCTTTCCATAACCGATAACTCCAACTTACGGCTCTGGATACTGCCCGCGGAGGTATTCATATAATTCATTATCCCAATGAACGCTAAGATTAGTACGATACTGATTCCTACCTCCATCATATTTCCCTGAGCCTTTTTCACCGTTTTCGCCAATTCTATTTTGGATTCATAGGAATAATCTTTGGCCCGGGGGATTTCATCGACAGCGGCGAGCAGCTCTTTTTCCGTCTCCTCGTCATATTCTTCCCGATAAGTAATTCCTATTTTAAATACAATCGGTTCCGCCGCAAATTCCCTCACTGCCTCTTCGCTGACAATCACAACAGGCGGATAGGTCGCCAGCGCGTTATACGCATTTTCATCGGTAAGTCCTGCAATCTCAAAGGTACGGCTGTGCTCCGCATTTCCATAAGCTGCGCAGGTAACCGTTTTCCCTGCAACGTCACTGTTTGTAAAAGCCAGGGAATCCCGGTACAAAAGGCATGTCTCGCCGCCGAAAAACGACTCTTCGGACACCGGTTCCTCAAGCGTAGCATTCAGGGCCTTAAAATCCGATTCCCCAATCCCCACCAGCACTGAGCCGAAATTCTCAGGATGCTCCTTGTATTCTTCCACTTCGTCCTCATAGGGAATATTCATCCATGTTTCATAAAATTCCCTCATCCACCGGTCGGAAAAATCCGGCTCCCAGGGAACGGTAATCTCCGTATAAATAACCGGGTCAATTTCCTCAATGCCCTCTATCTGACTCAGCCTCTCAAGAAGCGCACCGTCAAAAATCTCCGCATGGTCCTCCAAATTCCCTTTTTTCATCGTATCGTTTTTCAACACCATATCCAGATTCCGGAAATGAAAATAATATTCTCTGGCGCCCTGAGACAAAATCAGGGTCACCGCGCATAAGAATACTGCCAGACTGACCGCCAGCGACCCTACCACAACCGCTGATTTCTTCTTATCCTTTCCCACCTGTTCTTTTGCCATCCGCCAAATCAGCTTTCCTTTCTTTACCCTGCGGTTTTTCCGAATCCCGGATACAGGCCTGTATCCAAGCGCTTCCATCGGAGAACTTAAAACCGCAATCTTGGCCGGTTTTAAACCGGCGGCAAAAACAGTAATCCCTGTAAAAATTACCGTCAGAAGAAAAACAGCCGGATGGAAGGAAATCGTAATTCCTCCGATTTTCCCCGCCCGAATCCCTAATGATTTTACAACGCCTGGAATCAATACGAATGACAGACCGCTGCCAAGAAGGATTCCTCCAGGTATTCCAATTCCGCCAATTAACAGCATCTGATATCTCATCCATCCATAAATCTGACGGCCTGTCATGCCAACCGTCTGCAGCAGGCCGAAATAACGGATATTCCCCGCCGTAGACAAATACATGATGTTATAAATCAGAAGATACGCGCAGAGACAAATCACCAGAACCAGACACACAATGCCGGTATAAATCTGCACCGAATAACCGGTATCCGTCTCGAAAAACAGCCTTTGGGCTTTGTCAAGCTTCATAGAACGGATAAATTCTTCCTGATATTTCTCCGACACCAGCCTTTTCTTAAACTTCATATAACACCGTCCGGAGGACACGTCTGAAAAACGGCACCCCGTCTGGTCATAAAAACTTTTTGAAACATAGAAAACATCTCTTGCCCCGAACCCCTCCCAGAATCCGCAGATACGGAAGGTCTTCTCTGACAGTTCACCCTGTATAATGCAGACGACAGATAATTCATCGCCGATTTCCATGCCGGAAAAACCGCATCCTTCCAGGGCCTCCCTTGTGGCCATCACCTCATTCTCTTTTACCGGATAGCTCCCGGTAACCGACTCTCTCGCCGGAGCCATCATCTGCTCCCAGTAAACTGAATCTGCATACACAAGCCCGACGTCCGGCGTTTTATCATAAGCCGTTTCTTCCACAGCGCCGGACACAGCGGCAATCCCATACGCCTCCACATCCGGGTTATTTTTCAGGATTTCCTCCTGTTCCTCTGTCATACCGTACATGATAGCGTCAAACTCCGCGCCGCCCAGACGAATGTTCTGCAATCGCTGCATTTTAAAATAAGTAACGCCTACTGTAAAGACACTAAACAGCAGAAAAGACGATAACAGTACTGCCAGTATCATCGTAATACTCCTGCGCCGGTTACTCTTTAAGGACTTCCATGCCATCCGGGATACGACGGCCATATTATTGTTCTTAAGCATGGAAATCACTTCCCTTCACAATCCGGCCGTCCTCTATACGGACAATCCTGTCCGCCATCTGGGCAATATCATTGTCATGGGTAATCAGGACAATCGTCTGCTGAAACTGATTCGCCGCCATCTTAAGCAGTCCTAACACATCATGGCTCGTGGCTGTGTCAAGATTCCCGGTAGGCTCATCCGCAAGGATAATCGCCGGTTTGGACGCCAGCGCCCTGGCAATCGCCGCCCTCTGCTGCTGTCCGCCGGATAAGGCTCCCGGCAGCGCCTCCTTCTTCTCCTGCAGCTTCAGCAAATCCAGAATCTCTTCCACAAATCCTTTATCAATGCGCCGGCCGTCTAATTCTAAGGGAAGCACCACATTTTCATAAACATTCAAATCCGGCACCAGATTGTAATTCTGGAAAATAAACCCAACCTTCCTGCGCCGGAAAATCGTCAGTTCTTCCTTCGTCATACCAGCCAGGAGCCTGCCGGAAACAGATACCGCCCCCGCCGTAGGGATGTCCAATCCTCCCACCATATGCAATAGCGTACTCTTTCCGCTCCCTGACTTGCCGATGATTGCGACAAATTCCTGTTCCTTTACCCGGAAGTTCACGCCATCCAACGCCTTAACCGTATTGTCTCCCAGTTTATAATATTTTTTCAGACCCTTTGTTTCTACAATCCATGAATCCATATTCTGCCTCCTTTATCTTTGATATCTCTATACTAGCAGGCAATAATCACAAACCAGTCACAATACTATATTATCACAATTCTGTGATTCTTTACTATCCTACATAATTTGTGTATTGCATGTATCACATACACAGTATATAATTTTAGTAATTCAAATCTCTTATTTATAAAAAGGAAATAATTATGATTTTGACAAAATCAGGCTTTAATAAAAAGAACAACTTCATCAAAATAGCATTCATGCTTTTTCTAGTGTTTCATGTATCATATATGGCAATTTGGGGAACCCAAAAAATAAATTACCATGTAGATGAATATTACACCTACGGACTTGCCAATAACCGGGGTTCTATCGAACCAGTTCTGGAAGACGGCAAAATTTATAAAGGCGATACTGTATTTCTCAATTATCTTGCCCCGGATGAGAATGAACGGTTTGATTATTCCATTGTGTGGGAGAATCAGGCAAATGATGTGCATCCGCCGTTATACTACATTTTTGTACACACCATCTGTTCTTTTTTCCCGAATGTGTTCAGCAAATGGGAAACTTTGACGCTGAATCTGGTATTCCTTGCGATTGTGGATATTCTTGTGTATTTTATTGCAAAGCTACTAATGAAAAATCAATGGGCTTCTTTTTGGGCAATGATGCTAAACGGCATGACTGTTTTGTGTCTGAATATGGTACTATTCCTTAGAATGTACGTATTAATGACAGTTTTTGTTCTGGGTGTAGCGCTGTTATTTTTAAAATATTGGAACCGTTCTCTTGATAAGATGTTCTACATACTGCTCTTTTTCCTGTCTGTCGGAGGCGCATTAACGCAGTATTATTTTTTAATCTATCTTTTCTTTTCTGTGCTTGTTTTCGAATTTGTCAGACTCCTTCAAAATAGATGGGGTAAGGAAACTCTCTTCTCGATTTTGACATTGGCAGGCGCTGGGGGCGTGAGTATTATGATATTTCCTGCTATGTTAGAACAGATATTCGGCGACGGTTACCGGGGACAACAGGCCTTTGAGAATGCCAGAACATTCACCGATGTCCCAAAACATATCGCAGAATATGTAGGAATCATAAATAACGAACTGTTTGGCGGTTTAGGGATTGTAATCTTGATTTTTGCGGTATGCTTTATCACACTGACCATATTCAAGTATCGAAAGAAGCTTAAAAAATTGCTTCCGCTATCCATTTTACTAATTCCGGCAGTTTGCTACTGCCTTGTAATTTCAGTAATCGCGCCTTATCAGTATGATCGTTATATTATGGGGGTAGGGCCTTTATTTGTGCTTGCGGCTATCTATTTCATTTATCAAACTATGAACTATGTCTTACCGGACAGAGTTCGCCTGCCTGGATTCATAAATACGATCATAGTGGGACTTTTTGGAATCATGATTATTTCCTCAATGTCTATTTCAAAATGGGATTCCCCCTATACATATCAGTCCACGAAAAGCCGCCTGGAAATTGCAAAGAAATATAAAGATTGCCACGTCTTATTTGTGTATAACGCACCTTGGACAGTGAATGATAAAATGCAGGAACTCATTCAGTATCAGGACTATACGTTTTTAAAAGAACAGGAAGTAAGCAATTACGTAACAGCAAACGACGGAGATGAGCTAATTGTGTACATTTCAAATTCTATAAAAATGGAAAGTGTAATACCGTTAATTCAAAAGAACAATCCAGAATTGACAAGGGTGGAACTATTATACCAGGATGCACACCCTGATTTTGCCAGCGTGTACTATTTGCCGTACGAAGGCAACGCTTCTGTCTCTATCGGTAACAGCCAGTGAACAGAACTGTCGTCATGTTATTCATTCGGCAGATAAAAGTTATTTATTAGAAACTTCTCCAAAAACTTGCACCTGTTCCGCTTTCCATTTAT
>CAOKJI010000118.1 GCA_948468495.1 uncultured Dorea sp.
TTCTAAATACATGAAGAGCGCGCAGGTGTATTTCATCCGGTTCGCGGGAAACAGTGTGATTCTTGCAGGATTCTTAGTCCTGTTTATCACTGTGATGAAGCACAATCGCTGTGAATTTCCGGCGATACTGTATTTCTTCGGGACTTATGCGGAGATGCTATTTATGGGAGGACTGGGAATGTTCTTCTACGGGCTGTGCGATAATCTGATTATCGGGTATATGATACCCGTTATGTATTATATTGCGGCCATAGGAAGCGGCAGCAAGTTCTTAAAAATTTTCTACCCATTTTCTATGGTTCGGGGAAGTTATACGGAAAAATGGGTGCTGGCCGCGGCGGGGGCGCTTTTGATTGCAGCCGGAACTTTGCTCCGGTGCAGAAGAAAATAGAAAATCCTTATAAAATCCTTAGATTTGTTCCATATAATCATTCTTGTAATGACACACAGGACATTGTACAGTCTGTTAGAAGGTGATTCAGGGGCCGGGCAGACAGGTATGCCCGGCCGTTTCAGGAGGAAAATTATGGAGCAAATTATTTTAGAAACAAGAGCATTATGTAAGAATTTCAGGAACCAGAAGGCGGTAAATCAGGTATCTCTTCAGGTTCCTGAAACTTGTGTTTACGGACTTCTCGGGTCGAATGGGGCCGGTAAATCCACGCTTCTTAAGATGGTTACAGGTATGCTGCGTCCGTCGTCCGGGGAGATTTTACTGGAAGACAAACCATGGACCAGGGAAGCATTAAGAAAGATTGGGGCTTTGATTGAGGCGCCGGCAATCTACCATAACTTATCAGCCAGAGAAAATCTGCAGGTCAGGACTACCCTGCTTGGTCTGCCGGAGAGATGTATTGACGAAGCGTTGGAGAAGGTCAGACTTACCGGCACAGGAAAGAAGCAGGCCGGTAAATTTTCCCTCGGTATGAGGCAGCGGCTTGGAATTGCCGCGGCGCTTTTGGGGAACCCGAAACTTCTGATTCTTGATGAGCCGACCAATGGATTAGACCCCTTTGGCATTCAGGAGTTAAGGGAGATGATACGCAGGTTTCCAGCGGAAGGAATCACTGTAATTTTGTCCAGCCATATTTTAAGCGAGGTGGAGCAGACGGCGGATTATATAGGAATCCTGGTAAACGGTCGTCTTGGCTGGCAGGGAAGTCTTCCTGAGAAGGGGCGGCTGGAGGAGAAGTTTATGGAAATAGGGAAAGAGTATAGGGAGGTGGAAAATTATGCCAAGTAACAATTCTTATCTGGCAGCAGAGAAATTAAAATTCCGCCGTACGGCTACCGTCAAATTGTGCTGGTGTGTGCCGCTTCTTCTAACGACGGGAGCTGCCTGTCTGGCGAGAGATTATGTACAGATTGACAGCTTTAACTGGTGGTATGTAGGGATTCTTCCGGGCTTTCTGACACTTCTTGGCTGTCAGGTCATAGGGAAGGAAGAACAGGTGGGAAATCAGCTTGTGCTTTCACTTCCCGTCGACCCTGTCCGGGTCTGGGACGCTAAGGTGATTTACTGCGCCCGAATGCTTGCGGTCTCGAATCTGGCTTTGGGGATTCTGGTCTTTACAGTGGGAGCTCTTGCGGAATTATTTGGTGCAGCGCAGATTTATGAGATTAGGCTTTCGCAGATTTTTACAGCCTGTATCCTGCTTAGTCTCTGTTGTCTGTGGCAGATTCCAGTCTGTATGTGGATGAAATTACGGATGGGGATGCTTGCGGCATTTCTTGTGAATCTTGTGTTTAGTATCATCGGGACGGTGTATGTTTCTCTGACGGACTGGTGGCTTTTATGCCCCCATGCAGTTCCGGCAAGGCTGATGTGCGCGGTGATTCGGGTGCTGCCTAACGGACTTGCAGCTAGAGAAGGAAGTCTTACCTTTGCGCCGGAATTGTTGGAGATGAAAGCGGTTATTCCGGGCGCTGCTGTTTGTACAGTGGTTTTCCTGGCAGTCTGGGTTCTGACCAGAAGATGGTATGTTAGTATAACTCAACTTAATTAGGAAGGAGAGGAAAAAGTGATGCGAAGGCTTGGATGTGAATATTTAAAAATGCGGCATACGCCGCTTGGGCTTCTTCATTTGTGGATTCCGGCGCTTGCCGGAAGCGTATTTCTTATGTATTTCCGGTATGCACGCTGGGATTCGGAACAGGAAGTTTGTGCATACGTGGAAGCGATTGGGATAGTATTTCCCTTCCTTTCCGCGTTGATTTGTTGTCTCGCAGCAGAATTGGAGGAGGCTGGACGGTATCAGTTGCTTTTTCTGGGAACCGGAGGCAAATGGAGGAATCTTGCAGGAAAATGGATAGCGCTTCTCCTTCTGGCTCTTGGTGCAGCTGCTTTGTCGGTTGCTGGCTTTGGTCTGCTCTATGGTCCGGTGACAGGAGATAAGCCTTTTGGAATCAGTACATATTTTCTTTTGATTCTGACTTTGTGGGGAGGTCAGATTCCGGTTTATTTACTGCATCTTCTTCTGGCTTTCTGGTTTGGGAGAAGTACTTGTATCCTGACAGGAGTGGGAGAAGCGGTGCTGGCGGCATTATTTCTGACTGGATTAGGAGACGGCAGATGGATGTTTTTTCCTTGCGTCTTTAGTGGCAGATGGAGCGCATGTCTGTTATCATATAAGAAAACCGGTGTATTTGCAATGGGAGAATGGATAGTAAGTATTGGAATTGCGCTGTTTATCATCGGGGCGGGGTTTGCATGGTTTTACTACTATGAGGGAAGGAGATGCGAGGACTGATGGCGGTAAAAATTCTTGCGGTGGATGATGAAGAAAATATTCTGACATTAATCAGACACGCGCTGGAAAAAGATGGTTATCTGATTTGTACGGAGTCGGATTCGGTGAAGGCGGCGCAGATGAATCTGGCCGGATATGACCTGATTCTTTTGGATGTTATGATGCCGGGAATGGACGGATTTACCTTCTGTGAGAAAATTCGTGAACGGGTGGACTGCCCGATTCTCTTTCTGACAGCGAAAACTGCAGAAGAGGATATGATACTGGGACTTGGCCTGGGCGGGGACGATTATATTACGAAACCATTCGGAATCGGGGAGCTTAGGGCCAGAGTACAGGCGCATTTGAGAAGGGAACGCCGGGAGAAAAAGTATATCGTGTCTATTGACGGCGCAGAATTCCGGCTGCAGGCAAAACAGGTATTTTATAAAGGGAAGGAGCTGGCGCTTACAAAGGGGGAGTATGCCATATGCGAATGTCTGGCTTTGCATCGGGGGCAGACATTTTCCAGAGAACAGATTTATGAGCAGGTCTACGGGTATGACAGGGACAGTGATAACTCTGCGATTACAGAGCATATCAAGAATATACGGGCAAAATGCAGCAAAGCAGGTTTTGCCCCTATTGAGACGGTATGGGGGGTTGGATACCGATGGAAATAAGAGAGAAAATAAGGAAGAGGACAGAGCGGAAAAAGAACAGAAAAAAGGGTTTGCATGTTATATTTGTCCGGTATCTGGCAGGGTTTTGTCTGGCCGTCGGCCTTCTGGTGATTCTGGTATTCGCTGCATTTTCTATCTGTGCGGCAACTGGCAGGGTGCGCCTTGCAAACTGGATGCAGACACAGATTGAACAGGTGTCGGAGGAGATTGTTCATACAGATGAAAGTCCGTTTAAGCTGCTGCCGGAAGAATGCCGTTATGGAGTGTATTCGGAAGACGGCAAATATTTATATGGAAATTTTGCAGAAGAGGATGTAAGAAGAGCTTTTTCATTCATGAAAGAGGGACGGTATCAGGCGGACAGTACAGATTATTACCGCTATCTTAAGAGGGATAACGGGGAGGTATGTATTGTCCGTTACCATATATTTGCCACATTTTCCAATCCTGTGCTGCAAAATCTATTTCCCAATGCTGAACGATTATTTATATTGTTGTTTCTATTTTTGTTTTTTATCCAGACAATCGGGATTGCAAAAGGATTTGGCTATGGAATGAAAAAGCGTCTGGCGGTATTGAATCAGGTGACAGAGATGATTAGAACAAAAAATCTTGATTTTGACAGAGAGGTCTCTGATATTCAGGAGATTGATGAAATTCTGGAATCCCTGTTTCAGATGAAAGAGGGGTTGAAAGAGGCGCTTGAGGAACAGTGGAGGATAGAGCGATATAAGAATGAGCAGGTTGCGGCCCTGGCCCATGACATTAAGACGCCGCTTACAGTCATACAGGGGAATGCGGAACTTGCTTCGGAGGAGTCTGAAGGAATAATTAGAGAGTATAACCAGTATATTTTAGAAGGTGTGACAGAGATTCGGGAGTATCTGAATATATTGCAGGATACCCTGCGTTTTAATGGAAATGATGGGAAACATTGTGAAACTGGATTGGAAAATGGAAATAGAATGCAGGAAATCTGTCTAAATGAATTTGCTGACCGGATTATAAAGCAGGCAGAGATGCTGACTCTGGGGAAAGGGATTCAGGTTACAGAGGAATATCAGATTGATACGGAGACAGCGGTATTTGATGTGGGAAAGCTATACCGGGCAGTAATCAATGCGGTTTCTAACAGCGCGGAATACTGTCCGGAAAACGGTAGGATTCATATAGCGTTTTTCGGATTGGAGGAAGAGAAGAAGGTAGAAACCGGAGAAGAAACTTCTATCTGGCCAGAAGGAAGCAAAAGAAGATGTGGAAAACTTCGGATACGTATCAGCGACAGCGGGCCGGGCTTTAGCAAAGAAATGCTCGTTCACGGAACGGAGCAGTTTTATAGAGGAGATAAAAGCCGTTCCGGGAAGGGACATTATGGAATGGGGCTTTATATTGCAAGGAAATTTGCGGAGAGTCAGGGTGGAAGTCTGGCGCTGGGGGAGTCCAAAGAGCTGGGCGGGGCAGAGGTGGTTATTGAGGGAGAAGTTTTTTTCTAAATCTTTGTCTTGCAATTTACATAAGTATGTGTTAAGATATGTCTACTTACAATCAACATATCTGTTGTTCTAAGTATCAGGTCTGGCGCGCGGACATTCTGTATATTCTTTGAGTATACCAATTGTAATTTGAAACAAAAGATATTATAATGGAGGTAACCTATATGGTACAAAATGAAAAACTGAATAAGGATTCATGGAATACGTACTGCATAAACCGGAAATACAAAGGAAAGTTACATCGCAAGAAACGGTTTGGATATTTATGGAAGTAAGCTTCAAAAGCTTCCTTTTCCGCAGTATTATGTTCTATATAATGGACAAAAAGAAGAGGAGGATCGGAAGGTGCTGGAATTGAAAGATGCCTTTCCGAATCTGGAAGGGCTGGAACCTTGTCTGAATTGCAAGGCGATATTACTGAATATTAATCATGGGCATAACAGGGAGATTATGGAGCGCAGCCATACACTGTGGGAATATTCGTTCTATGTGCAGAGAATCCGGGATAATAAGTCTTCTGGAATGGATTTGATTGAAGCAGTAGACAGAGCTACCGAGGACTGTATCCGGAAGGGAATTCTGAGGGATATCCTTATTAAAAACAGTGCGGAGGTGAAGAACATGGTACTGGGAGAATGGGGAACAGAGAATCATATAAGAAAGCAAAGAGAAGAATGGGAAAGGATGAAGGAAGAGAAAGAAAAACTGGAGCAGGAGACAGCCGAGCTGAAACAGGAGACAGCCGAGCTGAAACAGGAGACAGCCGAGCTGAAACAGGAAACAGACGAGCTGAAACAGGAGACAGCCGAGCTGAAACAGGAAACAGACGAGCTGAAACAGGAGACAGTTGAGTTGAAGCAGGAGGCAGTTGGGCTAAGACAGGAGACAGTGGAACTAAGGAAGAAGGCAGCAGAGTTAGAGCAGGAAAAAATAGAACTGGCAAATAGAAATGCAGTGATAGAATTGCTAACACAGAAGTTACTTGATGCAGGGAGGATAACGGAACTGCAAAAAGCATTGACAAATGAGACATATCGCCTGGAGTTGCTGGAAAAGTATCAGTTGATTTCTGTAAATAGATAAGAGTTTGTTCGGTTTCTTTTGGAAATGGAAGAAATAAGTGTATAATCTAGTTGAATTGCATATATTATTCATTGTCCGCAATGGGACTGGGAAGGAGAATGACTGCATGCAGACTATGATGAATGTTAGTATTCCGGGATGTCCGGAAGGGTGCACTTTGCAGAACTTTAAAGACGTTTTATATAATGAAGAGAAGGCAAAAGCTACAATTGATAAATACATATCTTCGATAGAACGTCTGTCAGAATTTTTGGAAGGAAGGAATATCACAAAGGAATTGCTGATAAGATATAGGGATGAGTTGTTAAAAACATGCATGGCTCAGACTGTAAACGGAGCATTGTCAGCATTCAACGCTTACCTGGATTATTGCGGGATGCCAGGTATGAGAATGCGGTTTTTGA
>CAOKJI010000119.1 GCA_948468495.1 uncultured Dorea sp.
TGCGCATTCTAGCCGAAGTTAGCGGTTAGTTCACTGGAGTGTTGCCCAGCTTTGCACAATAAGGTACACTGTTTCCGTCAGGCAGCTCTGGGCCGCACAGGTGGAAAAACTTTACACCCATTCTTTATTCGATTGGCGGATATTTTGTGTTAGTCATCTTCTAACATTGATTGAAAAATATCTTTTAATTCCTGTAATTCTTTATTGTCTGGGGATTCTTTCAGAGCTCTTTTGATTTGTATTAAAGTAAGTCTGACAAATCCCTGAAACTGTTTGGCCGTCATCCCCATATAATCACCTGCTTTCTGTTAAATACTGTTTGATATGATATTTATATTATATCAACGAGTGATGAAAGTGTAAAGCCGGACTTCCTGAGTTCCCATCCGCACAGGTGAAATTATGTTACTGGAAGGGAAAAAGTGACGGAATCTGTGGAAGCGTGACAAAATTGTCACGAAATAATTCATCAGGATGTCACCGGACTGCGGTAAAATAGAACCATAGAAATGAGGAGGTACAGAGAGTATGGAGATCTTAAGATGTGAGAATCTTTCAAAAATCTATGGTTCTGGCAATACCTGTGTGAAGGCGTTAGACGGCGTATCTTTCAGTGTGGAGGCCGGGGAATTTGTGTCGATTGTGGGGCCCTCGGGCAGCGGGAAGTCTACGCTTCTTCACATATTGGGAGGCGTGGATAAACCGACGGAGGGAAAGGTGCTGATTGGCGGTACGGATATCCATGGACTTAGTGAGAACAAGCTTGCCGTTTTCCGAAGACGGCAGATTGGGTTAATCTATCAGTTTTATAATCTGCTTCCGGTGTTAAATGTGGACGAGAATATTGTGCTGCCCCACCTTCTGGACGGAAGAGAACTGGACCAGAAGAGGCTGGACATGATTGTGGAGCAGATGGGGCTTACTGAGCGGAGAAATAATCTGCCGGGGCAGCTCTCCGGCGGGCAGCAGCAGAGGGTGTCCATCGGCCGGGCGCTCTATAACCGCCCGGCGATTGTGCTGGCAGACGAGCCCACCGGGAATTTAGACCGGAAGAATGGGGAAGAGATTGTGCGGCTCTTAAAGAAATCCAACCGGAGCCAGAAGCAGACTCTGCTCCTTATTACCCATGACGAGAGCATCGCTCTGCAGGCAGACCGGATGCTAAATATCGAGGACGGCCGCATCACCAGGGATGAGCGCATCCGCATGACCGGAGGTGAGGGGCTGTGAGACGCAACATTGTATACTATGTGACGAGACAGTATATGAAGCAGAATAAAAAGCGGACGGCAACTACATTCTTTGGAATCGCTTTTATGGTGCTTCTCATGACCTGTGTTTTTGTGGGGAAGGATACGGGATTGGGTTATCTGGAACAGGCAGCTTCCTTAAAAGAAGGAAAATGGCATGTATCTTTCTATGATATAGACAAGGAAAAGCAGGAGAAAATCCGGGAGCTTCCCTTTGTAAAAGAGACGGCGGCGTCCGAATATCTGGGTAATACCGCGTTTGAGCAGTCGGGAAATGCCGAGAGGCCGTACTTGAACGTGAAGGGATATTCCGGGAACTGTTTTGACTGGATGAATATTGAGCTTGTAAGCGGAAGGCTGCCGGAGCGCGAGGGCGAGATGCTGATTAGCCGGAAGGCGCTGGAGGATGGAGCGGATATTGCGGTGGGCGACGCAATTGACGCTGAATTTTTCCGCCGTTCGATAACAGGAACGGATGAGGAAGCGGTAGAGACGGTCTTCCCCTTTGCAGGGATTATTCTGAAATATGGGGAAACGAAAGATGTGCCGGAGGATTTCCCTTATTATGGGGAAAATACCAGCTTTCGGGAAAATATCACATATACGGGAGAAAAGGAAAGCTACCGGATTACAGGAATTATGGAAGCGCCGGGGTACGAGCAGAGTTCCGCGGCCGGGTATACGGCGATTGTCCTGCTGACAAATGAACGGGCGGAGACGCTGGAGCACGTTAATTTCAGCGTGGTGCTGGATCTGGGACAGACTCCCGAAGACTATGCGGTCTCGCTGCGGGAAATTGCGGGAAAAGATTCCATTGATTTTAACAATTATCTGCTTGCGTTTTCCGGCAGTTCGTCGGAAAGCACCATCAATACGATCGTCCGTTTCATGACAGTGTTTTTTACGGCTTTGATTATGATTTGCTCAGTGCTGCTGATTTACAATGTATTTCATATGTCCTTTCAGGAGAGGAGCAGGTATTTAGGAATGCTGTGCTCGGTAGGAGCGACGGGAAGACAGAAGCGCAGCAGTATTTATTTTGAAGCGGTATATCTGTTGATTTTCGCACTGCCTGCCGGGATGCTTGGCGGTATGGGGATAATCTGGGCGGCAATGCAGTTTCTAAGACCGCTTTTGGGCGAATTTATGGGATTGGAGGAAATCGTAAAAAGCTGTTCGGTTTCCATTCGCGTTTCTGCGGAAAACCTCGTAATAACAGCGGCAGTCAGCATCGCGACGGTATTGCTGGCCGCATGGCTTCCTGCCAGGAAGATTGGAAAGATTGGACCAATTGAGTGTATCCGGGGAAATACCGAAAAACGCCGGCGTCAGTTTGCAATGAACAGGGCCGCCTGGAAACGGTGGGGCGCGGAAGGAATGCTGGCGGTGAATACTCTGACAAGGCGGGGAAAAAAGGCCAGAGCGATGGTTACCGCCCTCGCGGTATTTATGGTAATTCTTGTGGCGACGGCATTCGGCTCTTCGGCCGTTCATAAAATCATGAGCGAGAAGATTCATGGGGACATGCTCTTTTCCACGTCGGACGATGGATATGATTATACGCTTTACGGCAATGCGTATACGCCGGTCTATGAGGAAGTGGTGAAGGAGGTTGAGAAGGATGAGGGCGTGGAGAAGGCGGTTCTGTGGGGAGACGGGATTTTTGCCGGAACGGTTCCCAGGGAGGTTTATGGAAAGGAATTCTGGGAATCCTTAAAAGACATCTATCAGTTGAATTACCGGAAGGAACTGTCTGAGGAGGAATTCCGGGATAAGTATCCTTCGGAGCAGGAGAGTGTGAATATTCTGGAGGTGGATTCCGGGACGCTAAAAGAACTTGCGAAAGTGTCAGGAATAGATGTAAGGAGACTCTCGGACACAGGGCGTCCTTCGGCGCTGGTGATGAAAGAGGGGGCGATTTCCACAGACAATCATACCATCTGGGGGATGGAACCGGAACGTTACCGATATTACCATATTGAGAATCTGACGGATTACCGGCAGGGCGAGAAGATACCTTTAAGCTTTTATCATGAGGGTAAGGAGGAAATGGTGGATTATCCGGTAGAGATTGCGGGTTTTGTAGAGCCGGAGCGAATCAGGCGGTATATGTCCTTCGGTCAGGGAGGGAATCTCTGGCTGATCATCAGCCCGGAAATCGCGGAAGAGATTCGGGCTGCGGCAGACAGCGGCGAAGACAACTCAGTGATTCATCCGTTCCTGATGATAAAGATGAACGGGAAGCCGACGGATTTAATTGACAGGCTGACGCGCCTCTGTGATAATGAAGATACCGATATGGTGCTGGGAAAAGAGGAATATGCAGCTACCCTTGCCCGGTCGCTGGTTCAGATTGCAGATATACTGCTTGGCTGTTTTGTGGTTCTTTCTTCTGTAATCTGTCTGCTGAATCTCTTCAATTCCGTAAAGGGATGGATAGAAGGACGGGCGCAGGAATTGGCGGTTCTCCGGTCGGCGGGCATGACGGAGAGTCAGATGAGGAAAATGGTGTTCTTTGAGTGTATGGGCATTTTCGTGAAAGCGCTGGCGCTTGCGGCGGTCTGCAGCGGATGTATGATCTATATCATCCAGAAGGGCGCGGAGGTTATTTTTGGAAGGGTTGTTATTCCATTGCCTGCAGCCGGCGGAGGGGCGGCAGCGCTGCTTGCGGTGATAACCCTTGTTGGAATCGCGGGTTACAGCTTGAAAAAGGAATGCGGGAAAGAGATGTTTGAAAGCATACGCAGCGAGAATATTTAACAGTTCTCTGTCCGGCCTGACCGAATTGCTTCTCTTCGTATACCGAAGCATTCCGATCAGGCCGGACAGGGATTTGGGGTAATAGGGTGATTTTATGGATTTGAGAGTAATGATTGTAGAAGATGATGAGATTATCAGGGAAGGGCTGGAACTTGCCTTAAGGCAGGAAGGGTGCCGGGTATATCCGGCGGGGACGGTATATGAGGCGGTGGAAATCATCCGGCAGGAAAAGGCGGTTGATTTCTATCTTCTGGATATCCTGCTGCCGGACGGAGATGGATTTATGATCTGTCAGGAAATCCGGAAGCGGTCGGATACGCCCATCTTGTTTCTGACGGCGTGCGACGATGAAGTGAATACGGTGAGGGCGCTGGAGCAGGGAGCGGACGATTATATTTCCAAGCCCTTTCGCATCCGGGAGCTGCTTGCCCGGATGAAAGCCATTCTAAGAAGGACGAACCGGGAAGAGGGGAGTCTTAAGAAGGTGGCGGAGGTGGGAAAGACGCGGGTTCATCTTCAGACAGGGCGGGTGTACTGCGGGGATGAGGAGATTGTGCTGACGGCGATGGAGTACAGGCTGCTTTTGATATTTTTAAACCACAGAGGACAGACGCTTACCAGAAGGCAGATATTGAATCAGATCTGGGATGAGGCGGGTGACTTTGTAAATGACAATACCTTAAGCGTTTATGTAAAAAGACTTCGGAAGAAGTTAGGAGATACGGCGGAGGGGGAATTCATCCAGACTGTCCGGGGCGTAGGATACCGGATGGAGAAATGAGGTGCGGACAGGGATGGAACTTATCATTCAGGGTGTGATAATCGCTTTTGCGGCAGTGTTCTGCCTGATTTCAGGCAGTCTGCAGATGATTTGCGCGGCGCTGGCGGGCGCTGCCGCGGCTTTATTTCTGGTAACGGCTGTTTTTCGGTACAGGAGGGAACGGGAATTAAAGGAGTTAACCCTGTATCTGATGCATGTACAGGACGGCTTTGGCCTGCCGGAATTAAAGAGGTGCAGGGAAGGGCGGCTTTCTATTCTGGAAAGCGAGATTTATAAGCTGGTGGCGTCAATCAGCAGGCAGTCTGACAAAGCCAGCAGGGAGAAAGAATATCTTGCGGGAATGCTCTCCGACATTTCCCATCAAATCAAGACGCCGCTGTCTTCCATAACCATTATGACGGAATTATTGCGCTCCGAAGAAATCAGCGAAGAAAAGAGAGAAGAATTTACGGACAAAATCGATTCTCAGGTCAGGCGCATTACATGGCTCATTCGGAATCTTCTGACTCTGTCCCAACTGGATGCGGATATGTTAAAGCTTAAGCAGGAAGAAGTGTCTGTGAAGAAACTGCTGGAACATGCCTGCCAGCCCTTTGAGATTATGGCGGAACTGAAGGGAGTTGCGCTTACGGTGTCCGCGCCGGAGGATATGACGCTGGTGTGCGACGGGCGCTGGACGGGAGAAGCGGTATCGAATATTGTTAAGAATTGTCTGGAACATACGCCTGCCGGGGGAAGGGTCCGGGTATATGCCGCGCAGAATAATTTCTCAACAACCATTACAGTGGAGGATACCGGCGCGGGGATACCGCCAGAGAGCCTGCCCCATATATTTGAACGGTTCTATAAGGGAGAAGGGGCGTCGAAAGACAGCGTGGGAATCGGGCTGGCTATGTCGAAGCAGATAATTCTGCGGCAGAACGGGAATATCAGCGTGAAAAGCGAAGCGGGGAAGGGAAGCTGCTTTCGGATTAAGCTGTATTCGGAGGCGGCGATATAATTCTCAATAAGTGATGAAAGTGTAAAGCCGGCAGTAAAAAAAGCGGACAACCGAAGCTGTCCGCTCAACTTTTGAATGAAATAGGTGGGGCGGCATTTCCCACATCTCCAACGAGGGTGACGGCTGCCCGTTCCGTCCTCTAAATCATTCAATATAGTTTATGTGTTCATGACCTCATTATACTTATTTCTAGCTATTTGTCAAGTTTTTTGAGCGTTCCTTTCCGGATAAAGTTTTTTACTCTGTTAGAGTTCAATACATACATAGAACGTGCATAGTAGACGCTGCGGGGTGTAACCCTGACAGCAACCTTGACAAAATCACCGTCAATGACATATTCTTTTGTAAATTCTATCGAATCATCTTTTTTATTCCGTCCGACATAGTCAGGATGGGCGATGATTTCTGAGATGTCACCTCCATATTTTACAAAATCATCAGGATGTGATGTTTTCATGTGTTTGATATTTGTGTCAGCAATATATATTGGAGTGCCGGAGGGGATATCAAGACCGAGTGTTTCAATCACAGCGGATGAAAAAAATCCTATTAATTTGCGGTTTGCCATATATCATTTTCCTATTTTATTAT
>CAOKJI010000120.1 GCA_948468495.1 uncultured Dorea sp.
TGTTTCCGGCAGGCAGTTCCGAACCGCACAGGCAGAGCCTTTTCAGGCTTAACTTCCTGCCTTTGCTGAATATTGCGCGAGAATTTCGATGGCGTCTCTTGGATGAGACGGACTGTGTTTGAAAAATGCATGAAAATTCCCCCGGATAAGAAAGGTGATGAGAATCTCTTTCTCCAGATTATTTTCATATTCCGGATGCCTTTTTAGAATCTGTTCGCGGATAGACTGCTCCAGCCGGTCTACCATAGTGGTCTGGCGGTTCCCGGAAAAAAGAATCTGCAGCAGTGCGGTCTGGGACATCATAGCCTCGGTAATTTCTATCGTTGCCCGTCCGGGATTATCAAGCAATGTGTCTGGATGAGGAATAGAGCGGACGATATTGTTAATCAGCTCCGTTTCCATGGATTCTGACAAGTCGTAAATATCCCGGTAATGCTGATAGAAGGTCGCTTTGTTAATGAAAGCAGCGTCTGCAAGCTCTTTGACAGTTATCTTTTCCAGCGGCTTTTTTGAGCGGAGTTCGATAAATGCGTTGGTGATGCTGGTTCGCGTGCGTTTTATCCGAAGGTCCATAAATTGCTCCTTTTTAGACAATTTCGGTAAATCGTCAATTATTTTACAGATTAAAAATAATGACGGTAGAAATTGAATGTAATGCTTTGTAAAATAAGTATAGCAAGATAAACAACTATCGTCAATTAACTTTATGAAGTTGGTTCACACAGCATGTGAATTGTAACCTGGAGGATGCGGGTGGAACGGTGGATTTTACGGAGGGAAAAAGCATGGATTTATATGGATTTTACACAGGGAAGATTTTTGACGCGCATAAGTTTTTGGGATGTACTCTGAAAGGGAATGGGGCGGTGTTCCGCACTTTTGCGCCGGCGGCGGAGCGGATATCGGTTATCGGAGAATTTAACGGATGGCAGGAGACGCAGATGCAGAGAATCTGCGACGGGAATTTCTGGGAGTGTGAGATTGAGGATGTGAAGCCGGGACAGATGTATAAGTACCGGATTTATAAGAGAGGAGGACAGTGCGTGGATCACTGCGACCCCTATGGCTATGGAATGGAGCTTCGGCCAAACTGTGCTTCGATTGTAAGGAATCTTAGGAGCTATACATTTGACGA
Source organism: uncultured Dorea sp. (assembly GCA_948468495.1). Next base: position 1,136 of record CAOKJI010000120.1, read on the forward strand.
TCAGGAATGGATGAATAAGCGAAGCGACTGCAAAGAGAAGCCTCTGAATATTTACGAGCTTCATGCGGGTTCCTGGAAGACGAATCAGGAAGATGAAAACGGATGGTATACTTATACGGAGCTTGCGGATATCCTGATTCCTTATCTGAAGGAATACGGGTATAATTATATAGAACTGATGCCTTTAAGCGAGCATCCCAGCGACGAGTCCTGGGGATATCAGAGTACGGGATTTTTTGCGCCTACATCCAGATACGGGACTGCAGAGCAGCTTAAGGAGATGGTGGATAAGCTTCATCAGGCGGAGATTGGGGTGATTCTGGATTTTGTTCCGGTGCATTTTGCAGTAGACGGATATGCGTTGGCTAATTACGACGGTACGGCCCTATATGAATATCCTCATCAGGATGTGGGCAGAAGCGAATGGGGGAGCTGTAATTTTCCAGAGGCGAGGTGAGGAGTTTCCTCCAGTCCTGTGCAAGCTACTGGATGGAAGAGTACCATGTGGACGGACTGCGCATGGATGCGATTAGCAATATGATTTACTGGCAGGGGGATAAGGCCAGGGGCGTAAATAAAAATGCGGTGGAATTTCTGCAGTATATGAATCAGGGATTGAAGGAGCGGCATCCGGGAATCCTTCTGGCGGCAGAGGATTCTACTTCTTACGGGAAGGTGACAAAGGCTTCCTGGGAGGGAGGATTGGGATTCGATTATAAATGGGATATGGGCTGGATGAATGATACGCTGGATTATTTCAGAACGGACCCGCTGTTTCGGGGAGGGACTTACCACAAGCTGACATTTTCCATGATGTATTACCCGGAAGAAAATTATCTGCTGCCCTTGTCCCACGATGAAGTGGTGCATGGAAAGGCGACCATTGTCCAGAAGATGAACGGCCAGTACGAGAATAAATTTCCGCAGGCGAGGGCGTTGTACATGTATATGTATGCGCACCCAGGGAAGAAGCTGAATTTTATGGGGAATGAGCTGGGCCATTTGCGGGAATGGGATGAGAAGAGGGAATTAGACTGGGATATGCTGAAATATCCGAATCATGATTCCTTTCACCGGTTTATCAAGGATTTGAATCATCTGTATCTGGGACATCCGGAATTGTGGAAATGGGATTATAAGCCGGAAGGATTCCGATGGATTGACTGCCATCAGGAAGAGCGGTGTATTTATGCGATGGAGAGAAGGTATCAGGATAAGAAGCTGATTGCGGTATTTAATTTCTCCGGCGTGGAACAGAACGGGTATTCCTTTGATGCGGAGGACGGCGTCTATGAAGCGGTTTTATACAGTAATCAGGATATCTATGGCGGGATTGAGACGGAGAAGAAATGCTGGAAGACGGAAAAGAAGAAACTGAAAGTGGACTTGCCGGCGTTTAGCGCAGTGTTTCTTGAAAAGGCGGAAAAAGGGAAAGAGCTGTCTGGGAGGAAGGATGTTCATAAAACAGAATCAGCCGTAAATGGAAACTAGTACTCCATCCGGCCAGAAATCAAACTTCTGAACTGTCTGGTTCGCACCATTGCGTCGTTAAAAGTTCTAGTCGATGCGCCCACATCGCCGTCGAACTTTTGTCTTGCACTGGCACGAACCAAACAGCTCATTAGTTCAATTTCTGGCCGGATGGAGCACTAGAGCGAGTCTGAAAATCCATTCCTGCAAGATGCCGTCCCAATTTGCAGAAAGCATTTTTCAGACTCGCGCTAAGATTCGGACGTTGTGATACAGGATGCGGAATCGAACGGATATATCATGGGAAGATGGTATATCCGTTTGTTTTTATTTTGCTTTTGGCAAAAGGCAGGATTCTTAAAAAAATATAAACTGATTGACATTGAAAAGCAGAGTGATAAAATAATGTTTGCAAGCGAACTATTCGCGGACGAACAATTGGCAGACGAACAGTTTGACGGAGGGCAATTTCAATAAGGTACAGAAAAGGAAGTGATTGCAGATGAAAAAGACGGAGCCATGTTCTTCCGGAGTAATCGGAAGAGAGGTCCCGGTAGGACCGGTGATTCATAAGATGGATAAGATGCTGTCCAGAAATATGGCGGCTAAGATGCGGGCCTCGGGTTTGGATGAGCTGACTCTGATGCATGGATGGATTGTTCATTATCTCTATGACCGGCAGGAGGAAGAAGTTTTCCAGAAGGATATAGAGAAATTCTTCTCCATCGGAAGGTCGACGGTGACCAATATCATCCAGTTGATGGAGAAAAAGGGCTATATTGCCAGGGAATCTGTGCCGGGCGACGCAAGGCTTAAGAAGGTAAGGCTGACGATAAAAGGGATTACCAGCCATGAGATGCTTGGGGAGCTGATTGCAAGACTGGACAGAGAGCTGGTACAGGGAATAACGGAAGAGGAACTGGATACATTTTATATTGTGATGAATAAAATAAAAGGCAATTTAAAAGCTGAATGGAATGCAGGAGAGGAGGATGTGTATGCTTCGTGTATTGCTGAAGGAAGTAAAGGAATTTAAACGCGCCTCCATCGCAACGCCGCTGTTTATGATTCTGGAGGTGCTGATGGAGATGGTCATTCCCTTTTTGATGGCCTCGATTATTGACGATGGAGTGAATGCCGGCGATATCAATCATATTTACCGGGTCGGAGGACTGATGGTTGTGGCTGCGCTTGTCGGCCTGTTTGCGGGAATGGCTGGAGGAAGATTCGGAGCTAAGGCCAGTACGGGATTTGCAAGGAATTTGAGGGAGTCGATGTTTAACAGAATCCAGACGTTTTCCTTTGCAAATATTGATAAATTCAGTACGGCCGGGCTGGTTACCAGGCTGACTACAGATGTAACGAATATTCAGAATGCTTACCAGATGACGCTTCGTATGTTTATGCGGGCGCCGGCGAGTCTGGTGTGCGCCATGACCATGGCGTTTCTGATTAGCCGGAAGCTTGCGAGTATTTATCTTGCGGCGGTGGCGATTCTGGCGGTTCTTCTATTTTTCTTGTTAAGAAGGGCGACCCGGTATTTTCAGATGATATTTCCGAAATACGATGATTTGAATGCGTCGGTTCAGGAGAATGTTTCTGCGATTCGAGTGGTAAAGGCCTATGTGAGAGAAAAGGAGGAAACTACAAAATTCCGGAAGGCAAATGAGAATATTTACAATATTTTTGTGAAGGCGGAGAAAAATGTCATTGTCAATGCGCCGCTGATGCAGACGACCGTTTATACCTGTATTCTGCTGATTAGCTGGTTTGGCGCGAAGCTGATTGTGTCTTCCGAGCTGACGACAGGGGAACTGATGAGCCTTTTGGCGTACTGTATGAATATTCTGATGAGTCTGATGATGCTGTCGATGGTTTTTGTCATGATTTCCATGAGCATTGCCAGCGCCCGCCGAATTAGCGAAGTGCTCTCGGAAGAAAGCACGCTGACAAATCAAGAGCATCCGGTGATGGAGGTTCCCGACGGAAGCATTACATTTAAAGAGGTAGATTTTGCTTATAACCGGGATGTAGCGGCGCCGGTGCTGCTTCAGATTGATTTGTCCATTCGTTCCGGCGAGACTATCGGGATTCTGGGAGCTACCGGAAGCGCCAAGACGAGCCTGGTGAATCTCATCAGCAGATTGTATGACGTAACTGCCGGGGAAGTTCTGGTGGGAGGTCATAATGTGAAGGATTATGATATGGAGGTTCTGCGCAATCAGGTCTCTGTGGTACTGCAGAATAATGTGCTGTTCTCCGGGACGATTCTGGATAATCTGCGCTGGGGGAACAAAGAAGCGACAGATGAAGAGTGTATGGAAGCCTGCAGACTGGCCTGCGCCGATGAATTTATTCAGAAGTTCCCGGAAGGGTATCAAACGCATATTGAGCAGGGCGGTACGAATGTATCCGGCGGTCAGAAGCAGAGGCTGTGTATTGCGAGGGCGCTGCTGAAGAAACCAAAGATACTGATTCTGGACGACAGTACCAGCGCGGTGGATACAGCTACGGATGCAAGGATTCGTAAGGCGTTCCGGGAAGAGATTCCGAATACAACGAAGATTATTATTTCCCAGAGGATATCCAGCATTCAGGATGCGGACCGGATTCTCGTATTAGAGGACGGCTGTGTGGACGGATTGGGAACCCATGAGGAATTATTGGAAACCAACAGTATTTACCGCGAAGTCTATGAGTCCCAGAATCAGGGCGGCGGGGATTTTGACGTAAAGGCAGGTGAGTAGGAGATGGCACAACATCCAAGACAGATGCGGGGCATGAAACCTGGGATTAAGAATCCGGGTAAGATATTTAAGCGGATTATGAGCTATGTGTTCCGCAAATATAAGCTTCACTTTATGGCGGTGGTAGTATTGATTTTTGTAGGCGTCATTGCGAATGTGCAGGGAACGCTCTTTATGCAGAAGCTGATTGATGATTATATTACGCCGTTTCTTCTGAGCGATACCCCGAATTTCACCCCGCTTGCTCATGCAATCGGGAGAGTAGCGGTCTTTTATGCGGTGGGAGTCTTATCCGTTTATCTGTATAACCGTATTATGGTATATGTGACCCAGGGAACGCTTAAGGATTTGCGGGACGATTTGTTTTCCCATATGGAGAAATTGCCAATCCGGTATTTTGATACCCATGCCCATGGAGATATCATGTCCATTTATACGAATGATATCGACACGCTGAGACAGATGATTAGCCAGAGTATTCCACAGTTTTTAAATAGCGGAATTACCATTATCAGCGTATTGTTTAGTATGATAATGCTGAATATTCCGCTTACTTTGGTTACTTTGGCGATGGTGGGAGTCATGTTGTTTTGTACAAAGAAGGCGACTTCCCAGAGCGGCAATTATTTCCTGCAGCAGCAGAAGAATCTTGGCGCGGTAAATGGTTATATCGAAGAGATGATGAATGGACAGAAGGTAGTGAAGGTATTCTGTCACGAGGAAGAGAGCAAGGCAAAGTTCAAGGAGCTGAACGACGCGTTGTATGTAAGCGCGGACCGGGCCAATACCTTTTCCAATATTCTGGGACCGATTAACGCGCAGCTTGGCAATGTGAGTTATGTGCTCTGCGCAATTGTAGGCGGTGCTCTGGCCCTGAACGGCGTCGGCGGTTTTACCCTTGGAGGGCTTGCAAGTTTCCTGACTTTTAATAAGAGCTTCAGTATGCCGATCAATCAGGTGAGTATGCAGCTGAATGCGATTGTTATGGCTATGGCAGGCGCTAACCG
>CAOKJI010000121.1 GCA_948468495.1 uncultured Dorea sp.
CCTGCCTGACCTTCGGCTCCGGCTCCATGGCTTCCGCACCGGGACAGATTGGCGTAGATTCTCTTTATGAAGTACTGCAGATTGTACATAAAGCATTATAAAACTATACCCTCCGGGCGCTCCCAATGACCATTCGGCCGCCCGGAGGGTATACCATTATGGCCATCCGGCCGTTCGACAAGACCTTAACGGACATTAGTAGTCCGTTAAGTACAACTTATCAAAACATCTCTATACAAATTCCATACTGCTTTGAATTAATCAGGTAAATATTTTTCACAGAAATCTTTTGCAGTCACAATCTGTATATTCTCATAGTTTTCAATTACAAGCAAGTCTTTATCACCGCTGACAATATATAACGCATGAGAATCTTTTGCACATTCCAGAAATTTATCATCATCTGGATCACGACATATTTCAATATGAGAAGACGGCTCAATTATTTCCATAGTTTTAATCAACGGAATAAGAATTGTTCTATTGATACATCCTTGCTTTCGGTCAATCATCTCTTGTACAATTTCTTCGTATTCATCAATGATTTCAGACGTAGCACAGGCTGTTATTTTTCCGTTGACTATAGAGCTGAGAATTTTCCTAGGGAATCCACCAAAAAACACACCTGAGATTAAAACATTTGTATCTACTACAATTCTCATTTTCTTTTTTTCTTTCTTGATGATTTAATGATATCATTCATGTCATTTTCCGTATAACCAACAGAGGCTGCCCACTCCTGTGCCTCATCTAACGACGCTTCAAATTCTTCTGCGGAAAGAAGTTTTAACGTCTTAAGCATAATAACATCTCCCGAGGTATATACTACCAGCTTATCCCCGGCATCAATCGACAAGCGTTCACAAATACTGACTGGAAGAGAAATCATCCCTTTAGAAGAAACGGTTAATATCTGTGTATTCATTTAATCTTGCTCCTTTCGGGTAAGAAATTCTTACCTATATTATGCCACGATATAGTTCCTTATACAAGAATAATTATTGTTCACCGTTCTATTTGCTATTTATGCTTTCTTACGGACTTTGCCCTAAAGGACTAGCTCTCGAGTGCAAAGTCCTGGGCTGAACTGTTACCTATTTGGACATACTGATCTGTTCACTCCGCAGAATTTCGATTTTTCCTTACTTATGCTCCTTACAGCTCAGCTCTGTCACCGTAAGTTTTATCACCGCCACACTGCTCACCATCTTCTCTGGAAATACCCAGTCAGTCCTGTCCGAATAATGTTCCATCACCCGTTCCAGTCCATGACGCTTCTCTTCGCAGCTCTGAAGAAGCTCAATCTTTCCTCTCCCCATTACACTTTGGAAGAGATAAGAATACGCGCACCCCGACTCTCTCCCGACCAGCTCATGATTTGTATCCATCTCAAAACAAGCTGTTTCCTGCCGGCGAATCAAATCAATCTTCTTTCCCTCTCCTGCGCCATGAAAATACAGAATCAGTGTTCCCTTCTGTTGCTCAAATCCAAAATTCAATGGCACAATATAAGCTCCATCCTGATCCACAAGTCCAATCCGGCAGCAGTCGCACGCATTTACAATCTCTAATATCTTTCTATCATCCGTTATCTCTCTGTCTTTCCTTCTCATCTTCATTCTCCTTTACTATTACTATTATCAAAAGGAGTACACTCCCCACCTCATCATACAATAAATCAAAACAAGATGAACTGTCAGAATAGCCGGTACTCCAACCGCAAATTTTGCCTTCCTTGTCTTATGATGAAACAGATACATCCCTGCCAGCGCCCCCGCAGAGCCTCCGACGAGAGTCAGGCCCAGAAGCGTCCTCTCTGAAATCCTCCATTGATGCAGCCTTGCCCTTCTCTTATCCAGTCCATATACCAGAAAAGCAGCCAAATTACTCAGCACAATATACCATTCGATTATCTTCATGATACAACTCCAAAAGTTTTTCCAGCTTCCCCTTCGCATCCTCATATCCGGTAAAATGGATTCCATGGATTCCATAATTTCTGGCAGCCTCAATATTTTCCAAATGATCGTCAAAGAATACGCTCTCTGACGGCAGAATAGAACAGGTATCGCACAGATATTGAAAAATCTCCCGTTCCGGCTTCATCAGATGACATTCATTAGAGAATACCACTCCGTCCATATAGGGAAGGAAGGGCATCTTATCCTTCGTTCTCTCCAATAAATCCTTCCCGTAATTCGATAATACATAGAGTCGGAATCCCCCATCCTTTAATCCCTTTACCCATTCCATAGTATAGGGCATCTCCCATACCGTTTCTTCTGCATGCCCATAGGCCTCCCGAATCAACGCCTCATGCTCCGGTGCATTTGCCACAAAACCCTCAATCAAATCCTTAGTCTCAATCGGTCCTCTATCCGCCACAAGCCACAGCGGATTCTGAAATACCGCCCCCATGATAATCTCCTGTTCCTCACTGGTATAGCCTCTCTTCTCCATGTATCCAACCGGATCATACGCTACCAGTACATTCCCTACGTCAAATATAATATTCTTAATCATACCTGCTATCTCCTGTCACCTTACCGAAAATCACTCGCCTATAACCTCAATCTGGCATATTTTCATAGCCTCTAACGCCTGCTTGTGGCTCTCTGGCGTCACTCCCGCACAGCAGGACGCATCCACAATGACGGTCGCTTCCGGCAATGCAGCCTTGACAATCATAGCATTGGATATAACGCAGATATCCGTACAGAGGCCAATCAGCGTAACACTTTCAATCTTCTCCTGCCACTCGTCGTATTTCTGAAGCGCATTTCCCAAATCGAGACAGCCAAATGTCAGCTTATCCATCGGAAGTTCCCGAATCAGTTCCTGTATCTCCGGCCGAATCTCCCATCCGTCCGTTCCCCGGATACAGTGTTTCACCGGAAGCTTCTTCCCCTCCTGGGTATCCAGATAATTCTCTTCATGGGTGTCTCTGGTGGCAATCACTCTGCCCTCAAAGCGTCTGATTCTCTCCGCTACCTTCGGAACAATCTCCAACGCCTCCTTCGTACCAAGGGCTCCGTCAATAAAGTCATTCTGCATGTCCACAACGATTAAAATCTTCATCTTAGTTCCTTCCTTTCGCCTGATAAATATGTAAATATTAATCTTGTATTTCTTTTAAATACACCTTCTCTTCCCTTCCCCATGGCGCCATCCGCTTATCAACTACCCGAAAACCATATTTCTCGTACAAATTCACATGATCGCTGATTAGGTAAGCTCTGTCAAATCCTATAGATTTCAGATAATCCATGGAAGCGAGAAGCATCCGCTCTCCCAGCCGGTTTCCTCTGTGGCTTTCTGCAATAAACAAAGTCCCGATAAAAGGAGTATAGGGCATATCGGGAATCGCCTCTTCCTTAATAATCGTAAAGTAGCCGCAAATCTCTTCTCCGTCTGTCAAAACCGCCACTCTCTCCCAATCTGTAAACCTGTGGCGGCACATATCCTCTGCCAGTATCTTTCCGGAACTCCATCCGCATTCAGCAGCATATGCTCTTACTGCGTCCCACAGTTCATGTTCCTCTGTCATTAATTTAATTTCCATCTATTCTCTCCCGCTTCCACACTAAAATAACAGCTCTTCTTCTGATTATAGCATCCGGCATTCCTTTAGGCAATGTATTATTACTAGAGCGTCAGGGTTGTTTCATGAAGCAACCCTGCCTTCAATGGAATAAAGGCTTTACACTCTATACCACATCTATTATAATATTAGGTAGTAACCATAACACAATAGAATAACAAAAAGATTAAGAAACCATTAAATATTCTTTTGGAGCAGGAGGTGATTCCATGCCTAGTAATGGCGAAATAATCGAAAGAACAGTACTTGATTTTCAAAAAGTACAAGCCCATATGAAGAATGCCAAAAAAGAAAATGCAACTGAAACATACGAAGGACTTAAAAGGGATTATAAATCTTTAAAAGCCGTTTTAACTTCGTTAGGTGTAAATCTGACAGATATTGACGAAATTAAGGAATAATTTAGATAAGCAGAGTGTAAAGTCTTTATTGAAATATCGCATCACAAAGACTTTACACCTTTTTTATGGATGTCCCCTCCGTACCACCGAAAGAACGCCTATCCCCTGTCCGCATTGTCAGGAAATAAGCGTTCCAAAAATATCTTAATTAATTCTCATTACACCGGATAACTCCCGTTCTCCGTATCAGCCAGCGTATGGTCCACTTTAGTCTGCTGTGCCTCTCTGTACTTGAAGAAATCCGTCGCAACCTGCGGGAACAGTGCGTAAGACAACACGTCCTCGTCCTGCTGAATCCACTGCTCGCATTCCCTTCGCAGGGTATCTAATTCATCCGGAATCAGATCTGCCGGACGGCAGGTAATCACTTCCGGATTCTCACCGAGAACTTTCTTCTTCACTTCCTCATTAAATGGCTTAACGGTCGCGCCGTATTTGCCGCTCAATACGTCCTTCGTCTCCTTGGTCGCCATCTTATAGCGCTCGCCCATCAGCACGTTAAATACAGCCTGCGTGCCTACAATCTGCGAAGACGGTGTAACAAGCGGCGGCTCTCCTAAGTCTTTGCGTACTTTTGGAACTTCCTCAAGCACTTCGTAGTATTTGTCCTCTGCGTTCTGCTCCTTGAGCTGCGAGGTAAGGTTCGAGAGCATACCGCCGGGAACCTGATAGAGAAGCGTCTTGATATTAACGCCCATATTTTTCGGATTCAAAAGTCCGCTTGCTAACGCTTCGTCGCGAATCGGACGGAAGTGATCCGCAATCTCAGCCAGAAGATTCTGGTCAAATCCCGTATCATAAGGCGTTCCCTTAAAGGTCTCAACCATAACTTCCGTCGCAGGCTGGGAAGTGCCAAGCGCAAACGGAGACATCGCCGTATCAATCACATCCACGCCCGCTTCTACCGCTTTCAGATACGTCATAGACGCAACGCCTGAAGTATAGTGGGTGTGAAGCTGAATCGGAATGTTCACTGCGTCCTTCAAAGCGCCAATCAGCTCCGTCGCCTTATACGGCACCAGAAGCCCAGCCATATCCTTGATACAGATGGAATTGGCTCCCATATCCTCAATCTTCTTCGCGATATCTACCCAGTAATCCAGCGTATAGGCGTCGCCCAAAGTATAGGACAGGGCAACCTGTGCGTCCGCCTTCTCCCGGTTGGCAGCCGTAACCGCCGTCTGCAGATTCCGAAGGTCGTTCAGACAGTCAAAGATACGGATAATGTCAATCCCATTTGACACAGACTTCTGTACAAAATACTCTACTACGTCATCCGCATAAGGACGATATCCCAAAATATTTTGCCCCCGGAACAGCATCTGCAGCTTCGTATTCTTGAAACCGTCCCGGAACTTTCTCAGTCTCTCCCATGGGTCTTCCTTCAGGAAACGTAAGGATGCGTCGAAGGTAGCTCCGCCCCAGCACTCCACTGAATGATATCCCACTTTATCCATCTTCTCAACGATTGGCAGCATCTGTTCTGTTGTCATACGTGTGGCAATCAGGGACTGATGCGCGTCTCTCAAAATGGTCTCTGTTATCTTAATTGGTCTTTTTTCCATTTCTACCATTATATCTTCCTCCATATATTTATTAAATCACCGGCAACAGGGTTCTCAGTTCATGTCTAAACGCATACTGATTGCATGTGCCTCCTTCGGAGTCCATACTCCGCAGGATTTGATATTCACTGACAACCGGGATTTGCCCTTGCAGACAAATCCCTTTCTATTGTCACATAACCCCAAAGATTGCCATAAAGGTACCTGCCGCAACCGCTGTTCCAATCACGCCGGCCACATTCGGGCCCATAGCATGCATCAGCAGGAAGTTGGTCGGGTCTGCCTCCGCGCCTACCTTCTGCGAAACTCTGGCCGCCATAGGAACTGCAGACACACCCGCAGAACCAATCAAAGGATTTACCTTGCCTCCGGTTGCCTTGCACATAATCTTTCCGAAAATCACTCCGGCAGCCGTACCGAATGCAAATGCCACCAGACCAAGGATTACAATCTTAATGGTATCCCAATTTAAAAATGCTTCCGCGCTGGTGGTCGCGCCTACCGACGTACCCAGCAAAATAACGACAATATACATCAACGCATTGGACGCCGTCTCTGTAAGCTGTCTTACCACACCGGATTCCCGGAACAGGTTACCCAACATCAGCATACCAACAAGAGGCGCCGTAGTAGGAAGAATCATGCAGACAACAATGGTAACAATAATTGGGAACAGGATACGCTCTAACTTCGATACCGGTCTTAACTGTTCCATCTTAATCTGCCGCTCCTCCTTCGTGGTGAGAAGCTTCATAATCGGCGGCTGGATAATCGGAACCAGCGCCATATAA
>CAOKJI010000122.1 GCA_948468495.1 uncultured Dorea sp.
ACTGACGCGGTAAGGCCATACTACGATATTTTAGCGGGGAAAAAGAAAGCTCTTGCAGGAAAACGCTTCATGGATATACTCTTTTCATTCATTCTGACGGTACTTTTGTCCCCGGTAATGCTTGGGATTGCATATGCAATCCGGGCGGAGGATAAAGGGCCGGTTTTTTATCGTCAGGAGAGAATTACCGCTTACGGTAAGAAATTCCGTATATTTAAATTCCGGACAATGGTTGTGGATGCAGATAAAAAGGGAGCGCTGATTACGGGAAAGAACGACGACCGCATCACGAGAGTCGGGCGGAAGCTTCGCGGATGCAGGCTGGACGAGCTGCCTCAGCTATTTAATATTCTGTCAGGCGAGATGTCTTTTGTGGGAACCAGACCGGAAGTGGAGAAGTATGTGAACTGTTACACAGAATCCATGATGGCAACCCTTCTTCTGCCTGCGGGGGTAACCTCTGAGGCAAGTATTGCTTTTAAAGAAGAAGACGAGCTTCTGGCCCGGTATACCGCAAATGGAGAAACAGCGGACGAAGCCTATGTGAAGCACATTCTTCCAAGGAAGATGCGCTATAATCTGAGATATTTGAAAAAAGCAGGGATACCTGGTGATTTGAAAATCATGATAAAGACCGTTCTGGAGGTATTAAAGTGAAAAAAATTGCGATTCTGACAATGGGAGTCCGGTTAAAAGATGAAAAAGGATATACAAGATTTGGCTATCTTGCTGAGTTTTTGACAGAAATGGGGTATCAGGTAGACTTGATTACCACAACATTTCAGCACTGGGAAAAGGCGCAGCGGGATTTAAGGAAGATTAAGAAGGATGTAAAAGCAGGAACTTACCCCTATAAGCTTCGGTTTATTTATGAGCCTGGTTACCGGAAGAATATTGATCCGCTTCGCGTAATCAGCCATAAAATGGCGGCGAAGAATTTAAAGAAAATGCTGGAAAAGGGACCTTCCGATGGGAAAGATTATGACTTAATCTACGCGGAGATTCCGCCCAATGACGTTGCTCTTGCGGCGGCGGAATACGCGAGAAAGAAGGGGATTCCCTTTGTGGCTGATGTAAATGATTTATGGCCGGAGGCAATGCGGATGGTGCTGGATATTCCGGTAGTCAGCGACGCGCTGTTCTATCCCCTGAAACGGGACGCGGAGAAGGTCTATTCTCTGGTATCCGGGGTGGTTGGAACCTCCGACGAATACCGGGACAGACCCGGACAGAATCAGAATCGTGATATTCCGAAGGTGACTGTTTATGTAGGAAATGAAATCAAAGAATTTGACCAGGGCGCGAAGGAGCATATGGAAGCGGCCGCAAAGCCGGAGGGAGAGTTCTGGGTATCCTATGCCGGGACGATTGGAACCAGTTACGATATTCGTACGATGATTCTTGCGGGAGAAGAGCTTGCAAGAAGAGGACATCCTGAGATTCAGATTAAGATTCTGGGGGACGGACCCTTAAAAGAAGAGCTGGAGAATCTGGCGAAAGAGAGACAGATAGAGAATGTGGAATTTGTCGGATACGCGCCCTATGAGGAAATGGCGGCATATCTGAAACAGTCGGATATCTTAGTAAATTCTTTTGTAAAGAAGGCGCCTCAGAGCATTGTTACCAAGATTGGCGATTATCTTGCGGCGGGGAAACCGATGATAAATACCTGCATGAGTAAAGAATTTCGCGCCAAGGTGAAAAAGGACGGCTTTGGAATCAATATTATGCCGGAGGATGTGAATATTCTGGCGGACGCTATTTTGAAGCTTTATCGGAATGAAGAACAAAGAGTCAGGATGGGGAAGAGGGCCAGAGAGGTTGCAGAGGCGGAATTTGACAGGCCGGAAGCTTATAAGAGGATTGAGAGACTGATTGCGGAACTTACGGAGTAGAGAGTTCAGAGTATTGCGGTTGTGCATTATTTTCCAGAAACGCTGACTTATAAAGTGGGTATGATGGCAGAAGTGAAATCCAGAATAAAATCTGATACAAATTGGGACAGCATCTTGCAGAAAGCAATTTTCAGACACACTCTAGAGAGGAATGTTATCAAAAATACAGGAAACATAGTCAGACGCAGAACTGGAATGGAGGAGAATGTGGCAAGATGGGGAGAACAAAGGAAAGAGAGCCTTATTTTAGTATTGTAATGCCGGTTTATAACGGAGAGAAATATATCGACAGGATGTTAAAAGGAATATTGAAACAGACATTTTCAGACTGGGAACTGATTGTGGTGGACGATTGTTCCGAGGATAAAAGTCCGGAGATTGTTGCGGAAGCAGCAAAAAAGGATGGAAGGATACACCTGATTTGTCAGGAGAAAAACGGCGGGGTCAGCAGCGCGCGTAACCGAGGTATTAAGGAAGCAAAAGGAAAGTATTTATGGTTTGTGGATGCAGATGATTCGGTGGATTCGGAACTTTTAGATAAGGTGTATCATTCACTGGAGGTAAATCCTGCAAAGCTGGTGATTTTTGGACTGATTGAGGAATATTATGATGCAAAGGGTAATTATCAGTATAGCCATCCGGTGAGTCATCAGGAAAAATATTTTCATACAAGTTCAGAATTGCGGCGGGAAATGATTTATCTGGAACGGGAAACGCTTTATGGATATCCATGGAATAAGATTTATGATTTGGAATATTTAAAGAAAAAGGGAATTATCTTTTCTGATTATCAAGATGCAAAATTCATAGAGGATATTAAATTCAACATTGAATATTGTATGGATATCGATACGCTGAATGTTATGGATTATTGCCCATACCATTATGCAAAACGGATGCAGAATAATTTAACGAATGAATATGTAAAAGATTATTTTAAATTCCACAGAAGACGTATTGAATTATTGCTCCGACAGTACAATTACTGGGGACTTTGTACTAGGGAGGTTAAAGAAATTCTGGGCAGTCTGTATGGCAGATATATTCTTTCAGCGCTGGAGCGCAACTGCGATAAGCGTTCAGGGATGAAGACAGTTCAGAGATTTCGCTGGTGCAAGAGACTTTTTAGTCAGGAATTATTTAATCAGCTGATTCCGGAAGCAAAGGCTGAGGACAGCCAGACGCTTTCGGTTGCGCTTGGATTTCTTAGAAGAAAGAATGTATGGCTGTGCCTGATGATGGGCAGAGGGATTTATATGATAAGAAAAGGTATGCCAATGATTTATTCAAAAGTAAAATCGGGGAGATAGAATTATTATGAAAAAATTGTTGTTTGGCTTTAAACTTTATTATTTGATTTATCTGTTGCTGGCTTTTAATGCATATATAAATGAAAGTAAGTTTATGAGTTATGCAACATTGATTTTAACAGCAGGAGGCGTTTTGGTTTTGGGCTGCATGGTTATGCAGGCAGGAAAATATAAAGAGATGTATCATATTAAGCTGAACCTGCTTTTTATTGTGAGCTATGTGCTGAGTTCTGTCTGTACGTACCGGTATGGATTTACAGATAACATAAAAGAATGTATCTGGCTTTTGTTGTCCATGGTTGTACTGTATGCAGCCTCTTATTGTTACACACCGGAAGAAATAAAGAAAGAATTTCGAGTATTGTCTGCTGTATGGGTGATATATTGTAGCGTTGTAAATGCGATTAGTATCAGTATGGTAGTCTGGGGACGGGAATATGGAGTCCCGACCTATTATGAAGGTGTGAAAGGATATAAAGTAATTGGCTTCAAATGGGGAAGACTGTGGGGACTCTACGATGATCCGAATCATGGTGCGACGATAGCGGCTGTAGCGATTATTCTGACTCTCTATCTTATTCGGAGTACAGAGAAGAAATGGCTGAAGGCAGTCTGGATTCTGACAATTCCGGTGCAGTTTGTGTATATTTCACTTTCTGATTCCAGAACGGGACTGGTTACGCTGATTGTTATTACATTCCTGTGGACGGCTGTTTCCATGTATTTCAGAGACAGGCAAAAGGGGATGGCGGCGAAGAGAGCGTTAGGTATAGGAATTGTTACCGGTATCGTGCTGTCGGCGGCAGTGGCGGGAGCAGTGTATGAATGTGAACAGCAGTATAATGTGGTAGACAAGAAGCTGGAGGCTTCCTGGAAGAAGAAAAATAAAACGCCCCAAAAACCAGTAGTATCAGGGCAGGTAGGGCGAAAAAAGGATTTGGTATACGACGCCAGCAACGGAAGGCTGGACATTTGGAAAAGCGGATTTGAGATTGCAAAATCTTCACCGGTATATGGCGTGAGCTTCCGGAATATGACAGCCTACGCAGAGGAAAATCTGCCAAAGACTTATCTGGTAAATAACGGAGAGGGCGTGAAATATGATTCCCTGCATAATGCAGCGGTAGATATTCTGGTAAGTCAGGGAATGATTGGTATTATAATTGTTTTGCTGATGGTATTCAATACAGTACGTTTGATGAAAAGAAAGTTGCGGGATATAGAATCTCAGGACAGAAATACTGTGTTGGCCTGTTTTACAGCACTTGCAGCTATGGGGGCTGGAAGTATGTTTCTTAGTATGGTATTTTATCTGAATGCCCCGCAGACTTATATTTTTTGGCTTTGCTTTGGGTATTTTGTAACCTTTCTTCAAAAGGAGGGGAGAGTCGAATGAAAAAGATACTTCTGGGATTTATCATGGATGGGAAATCAGGAGGGCTGGATACCTATATTTTGCATTTCATAGAGGCAGTCGGGAAAGAAGATATTCAGATTGATTTGCTTACCAATGAATCAGATCCGGAATTGAAAGCATATTTGGCCAAGCGCCATTCCAGATTGTTTGAAATCGCAAATTTATGGCATCCAATTCAGCAATTTCGTCAGGTGAGGTATCTGATTCGGAAGGAGAAGTATGATATTGTTTATTTGAATATATCAACTTCGATGGATTTGGTGGCTGCCTTTGCTGCTAAATCATGCGGGGTTCCCCGTCGGATTTTGCATAGTCATTCCGGTGGAAATGATTGTGAGAGTGCAAAAAAGAGACGGATATTTAATATACTTCAAAGAATCTGCAGATATATTTTATATCGGGCGGCAAATGAATTTTACGCCTGCTCGAAAAAGGCAGGCTATTGGATGTATCCGAAGAAGATTGTAGATTCAAATGTATTTGGTGTGATATATAATGCTGTAGATAGAAAAAATTTTGTTTACCGTCCTGAAATCCGGGAAGAAGTCCGTAAAGAACTGGGAATAGAAGGTAAATTTGTGATTGGACATGCCGGTAATTTCTGCTATCAGAAAAATCACGAATTTCTAATTCGTATTTTCAAGGCGGTACATGACAGGGATTCGGATGCAGTTCTCCTTCTGGCCGGAAGAGGCGTCAGGTATGAGCAGATTCGGGAACAGGTTCAGAAAGCGGGATTAACAGACAGCGTATATTTTCTGGGATGGAGGAAAGATGTGGACAGGCTGTTCCAGGCGATGGATGTATTTTTGCTTCCGTCACATTTTGAAGGATTGCCAACGGTTGGAATAGAAGCTCAATGTACTGGAGTTCCTTGTGTGATGAGCGACTCTATAACCGAAGAAGTAAAGATTACGGACAGATGTGATTTTGTTTCATTGAAGAAAGCGCCGGAATACTGGGCGGGAAAAATTTTGAAATGGAAAGACTGGGGAAGAGAGAACTTGAAGTGTCTCGAGGGTGCAAAATACTACAGTCTTGAGAGTCAGAAGAAACAGTTGGAAAATTTGGTATCTGGAGGAATATATGAGTAAAGTGTTGACGATTGTGGTTCCATCCTATAATGTTGAAGCGTATTTGGAAGACACGCTTCAGTCTTTTGTGGAACCGGGAATTATGAAGGACATAGAAGTATTAATCGTAAATGATGGGTCGAAGGATCGTACGCCTGAGATTGCGAAGAGATTTGAAAAGAACTATCCGGGAACATTTCGCCTGATATCTAAAGAAAACGGCGGACATGGTTCAACGATTAATCGCGGAATTGAAGAAGCGGTTGGAAAATATTTTAAAGTAGTGGATGGCGACGACTGGGTTGATACAAAGGATTTTGCCAGAATGGTACGCAGATTGAAAACAGCAGATTCAGATTATGTGGTAACCAATTATTATAAGGTAAATGATGTTACAAAGGATAAGACGCCGGAGGAGTTTCCGTTTTTTAGAGAGAATCCCAAGTGCAGGTTTGATGAAGCAGCCGGACAGTCAGAGATACCGATGCATGCGCTGGTGATTCGTACAGCTATTTTGAAGGAGCATCGTATTCACATAGACGAGCATTGTTTCTATGTGGATAATGAGTATATTACATTTCCGGTACCTTATGTGGAAACGATAGAATATTTTGATTTGTTTGTATAT
>CAOKJI010000123.1 GCA_948468495.1 uncultured Dorea sp.
TCAGAAGAGGGAGAACTTTCTATTCTACAGAGTGAGATAGCAAAGATGACACTTCGTATCAGAGAACAGAATTTGCGGTTGAAGAAGGAAAAAGAGCATCTCGCAGATTCTTTGGCGGATATCGCACATCAGCTTAGAACGCCTCTTACGTCGGTGAATCTGATTCTGTCATTGCTAGAGGGAAGCCAGGATATAAAAGAGCGAAGGAGATTGCAGCATGAGGCGGAAGAATTACTTGTGAGGATGGAGTGGCTGATAACCGCTCTTCTGAAGCTGTCCCGTCTGGACGCGGGAATTGTGTCTTTTAAGAGAGAGCAAATTGATGTTGGCACTTTGATTTATGGCTCGCTTCGTCCTTTGCAGATTTCTCTGGAACTACATGATATTACAGTAAAAACCGATATACCAGAAAGAACGGAAATTCTTGGTGACGCAGACTGGTTGTCGGAAGCGGTTCAGAATATCGTAAAAAATTGTATGGAAAGCGCAGGAGACCATGGGCAGATTGAAATTGCTTGTGAGGATACGCTGCTTTATACTGAAATTACGATTCATGATACTGGGAGAGGGTTTGAAAGAGAAGAACTGGCTAATTTGTTTGAACGGTTTTACCGTGGGAAAAATTCAAAAGCGGCAGGATATGGAATTGGCCTTGCTCTTTGTAAAACGGTTATTACGAGACAGGGAGGTATCATTACTGCGGAAAATCATTCCGGAGGCGGCGCATTATTTCGGATTCGTTTTCCAAAATGACAAATCTTTCACCAAAAAGTCACAGAACTGTAAGACTATTGAATTATTATATTGAGTATATTCAAAAAGGATGTTTTACATTACAGGATTATCGGAAAATATGTAAAGGCCGATAATAGTTATAGAGGGATTGGCATATGAGAAGCGGACATAAGATAAGAAAGGTTTTGTTGTGGCTGTTTTCAGTTTTATTCTGTATAGCGATATTAGCTGTGATGTTCTTTGGTATAAAAGGATACAGAATGTACCGGGAAGCAACGGCAGAGAAACCAATTGAAAAAACGATGGAAGAAATTCGCAAGGGAGAACATTTTACAAAATATTCTGAGCTGCCGCAGTTCTATATTGACGCGGTGATTTCTGTGGAGGATCATCGGTTTGAGAGACATCCCGGAATTGATTTTGTCGCAGTCTGCCGGGCTGCATGGGTAGACATGCGTTCCGGTTCTTTTCGGGAAGGCGGAAGTACGATTACGCAGCAACTTGTAAAGAATCAGATTTTTACACAGGAGAAAATTCTGGAGCGTAAGGCCGCGGAGGTGTTCGCAGTCTTTGATGTGGAAGGGAAATATAACAAGAAAGAGATATTTGAGCTTTATGCAAATTCTATTTCTTTTGGCAGTGGGTATCATGGGATATATGAGGCGTCAATCGGTTATTTTGGAAAAGTACCATCGGAATTAACGGATTGTGAATCGGTGATACTGGCAGGTTTGCCAAATGCACCGTCAGCGTATTCACCGGATACCAATATGAAACTGGTAATCCAGCGGGCGGAGCAGGTACTGGATAGCATGGTAAGGAACCATGTTATTAGTCAGGAGAAGGCAGATGAGATACGCTGGCATCTGCCTCTATATCAGAAAAACTGACGTATAATTCATCGTTAAAGATATGTACCGGTACAGGAGTTTCAAAGGGATAAATAGCTGGTATACTATTTTCTTCAAAGAAATAGCATAGAGTCTGCCGGTGAGCGATATCTGCAATCCAGTATTCCCGAACGCCTGCGTTTTTGTATTTATGCAGTTTTATCTTCATATCCAGTATGCGGCTGGAGGGAGATGTGATTTCTATACATAAGTCTGGGGCGCCATATATTCTTTGGCTGGTAAGCTTGTCTCTGGAGCAGAGTACAAAGATATCAGGTTGTACCATGGTCCTGTCGTCGCAGTCTAACTGTACATCGAGAGGGGCAATCATAACCTTACAGGATCCCTTTTGACGGCGGATGTAGGAACGGAGTGCGGAAGCTGTTTCAAAGAGAAAGCCCTGATGTTCAGGAGTAGGCGCGCTCATATAAAATAGTCTGCCGTCAATCAATTCGGCATGTACATTGTCAGGAAGAGCAAAATAATCCTGAATGGAATAGTTTTTGACAGACTTGGCATGGTAAGAAGAGCCGGGTTCTTTAATAATATTGACGGCGGAATTTGAAGTGTTTAGAGTCTCTTTATTATCTGACCTATCCATGAATATTAAACCTCCTTTGGAATGATATATGAAAATACAATATAGCAATTTTATATAGTAAGGTTAACAGAAAAGATATAAAATGTCAAGAATATACTGCTATAGGTTTGAAAATCCGTAACAGTGAGGCCGCTCACTGGGACGGCATCTTGCAGAAAGCAATTTTCAGACACGCTCTAAAATTTTCAGACTTATTGTAAGAATATTTCAGGTATGTTATACTGAAATTTATGAAATCATAATTTGGGAGGTAATTTCAGATGGAAAAAAATAATGTATGGTCTTCTTACAATTCAGAGCAGCTTGCGGAATTAGAGCGTATTAACGCACTGTACAAATCCTGCCTGGACAAAGGAAAGACTGAGCGGGAGTGTGTAAAGACGGCGGCACGTATGGCGGAGGAGAAGGGGTATCAGAATATCCGGGGATTGATTGAGAATCAGACTCCGGTGAAAACCGGAGATAAGGTCTATGCAGTGTGCATGGACAAGAGTATCGTTCTTTTTCAGATTGGCGCCAGGCCGCTGGAAGAGGGAATGAATATTTTAGGAGCGCATATTGACTCTCCGCGTATTGATGTGAAACAGAACCCATTATATGAAAGCGATGAATTTGCGTATCTGGATACACATTATTATGGCGGAATTAAGAAATATCAGTGGGTGGCGCTTCCGCTGGCAATTCATGGCGTGGTTGCAAAGACTGACGGGGAAGTGGTGACAGTTTGTATTGGGGAAAAGGACGACGACCCGGTATTTGCAGTGACGGATCTGCTGATTCATCTGGCGTCTAAGCAGATGGAGAAGAAGGCAAATGAAGTGATTGAGGGTGAGAAGTTAGATCTCTTGATAGGCAGCCGTCCTCTTGATAAGCTTGAGGGTGTTGACAAGGAAGAGAAGGAAGCTGTGAAGCAGAACGTGCTTAGGCTTCTGAAGGAATATTACAGTATAGGTGAGGAAGACTTTGTATCTGCGGAGATTGAGATTGTTCCGGCAGGAAGAGCGAGAGACTGTGGTCTGGACCGCAGCATGGTAATGGGATATGGGCAGGACGACAGAGTCTGTGCATTTACTTCATTGTTTGCAGTTCTTGATACGGAGCCTGTAGAGAGAACCGCCTGCTGTATTCTGGTAGATAAAGAAGAAATCGGCAGCGTAGGCGCAACCGGAATGCATTCCAGATTTTTTGAAAATACAGTGGCGGAGCTGATGAATCTTATGGGTGAATATTCTGAGCTTAAGGTAAGGAGAGCGCTGCAGTATTCTAAGATGCTTTCTTCTGATGTAAGCGCGGCGTATGATCCTATGTTTGCGGAAGTATTTGAGAAGAGAAGTTCCGCATTTTTCTCAAAGGGACTGGTATTCAATAAGTTTACCGGAAGCAGGGGCAAGAGCGGTTCTAATGATGCCAATGCAGAGTATTTAGCGGAAATCCGCAGAGCTATGGAACAGGATAAGGTGGCTTATCAGTTTGCGGAACTTGGGAAAGTTGATATAGGCGGCGGCGGAACCATTGCCTATATCATGGCAAATTACGGCATGGAAGTCATTGACAGTGGAGTGGCTGTATTATGCATGCATGCGCCATGGGAGATTACCAGCAAGGCTGATGTGTATGAAGCCTATAAGGGATATAAAGCATTTATCAAAAATATGTAAAATCAGAGGGGCTGAATCGCTGGGTGTGATTCAGCCCTTTATTACAGTTCACACGCCGCCTGCTCTGGTCTGCAAACTGTGACATATGAAGCAAGGCGAGACAACATTCCAGTGAACTTCCTGCCAACGTAGTCTAAGAAACTCAGGAATGCCTTCGTTCCTAAGACTACGTAAGCAGCAATTTCACTTCCATTAAAAGCGTCTCTGAAATGCCTTGCTTCATAATGTTACAGTTTGCAGACCAGAGCAGGCGGCGTGTGAACTACAACGGCCCCTTAATTATCTGCAATGATATCCTGTTTATAATTCTTTTATTCCCGCTATATTGGTGCTATAATGATAAAGAGTCGAAATTTGTAAAAAAATGGAATTTTTAAGAATGAGAGGAGGTTACGAATAAACAGTGTTTTCTATCAAACAAACAACTGTATATTTCAAGAAGATATCAAGAATTGCAATCAGAGAGAAAGCATGGAAGTTTGTAATCTTTGCGGTAATTATTGCAGCGCTGGTGGCGTCTATCGTAGGAGAGGATATGTTTACGACTTATGAGAGTACGAAGTCGGGGTTTTTTACGATTGCATCTGCCTGTATCTGGATTGGTATTTTTAATTCCATTCAGTCTGTTTGTAAAGAGCATGATATCATCCGCTCAGAATACAGACAGGGTATGAAGCTTACCTCTTACGTATTAGCGAATGTAAGCTGGCAGTTTCTTTTGTGTTTACTTCAGAGCTGTGTAGTCTTTGGCGTATGCATGATATTTATTGATTTTAATACAGAAGGAATTATTACAAGCGCGTATGTGGAGTATTTTGTTACCATATTTTTATTGACGTTTGGTTCGGCGGTTATGGGGATTATGTTGTCTTCTATAGCGGGGAATCCGACTGCCGCAATGACGCTTATGCCGTTTGTGCTGATTCTGCAGTTGATTATGAGCGGCGTACTGTTTGAGTTGAGCGGATTGAGTGAGAAGGTTGCGTATATTACATTCAGTAAATGGGGAATGTCCGCATTTGGCAGTATAGCGGACCTCAATAATGCCAGGTATCCCATGAAAATCAGCGCGGTATATCCAATGGTGGAGCGTCTGGAGGAAGAAGCATGCTATGACTGTGTGGCTGGGAATCTGTATACAGCATGGGGATGGTGTATAGGACTGCTCTTATGCTGTATTGTACTCAGTGTGCTGAGCTTAAAGATAAAGAACAGGGATTCTTGATGGGAGTGGAGCTGAAGGTAGATGAGGAATGAAGAGAGGACAGTATTTTATACTCCGCAGGAGAACAGGGAACGGTCTGCGGCGCTGATTATACTGGATACCAGGGACGAGCCGGCGGTTATACCGCTGCAGGGCAATATGACGCTTGGAAGAATATCGGATAAATCCGCCTGCGATATATGCGTTTATTCTAAGATTACAGGAAGAAGACATGGCGAGTTTATCTGTGATGGGATGGCAGGGGAGTATTATTATATCGACAATCACAGTATGAATGGGACTTATGTCAATGGCAGCAAACTGCCGCCTTATGATGAACGTGGTTCTGTGGCGCATAAGCTGAGAGAGGGCGATATTTTGCGGATTGACAAGAGCCGGCTTGAGGACCCGCATCCGGAATCGGTTTTAATGATATTTACCTATAGTTATGTGAAAGGTTCCAGGTGGATGTCTTATGTTGTAAATGACAGCAGCGATATACGAATAGGAAGAGACAGGAACAATACAATCATTTTAGATGATATGATGGTTTCGAGAATGCATGCAGTGATACGTCAGAGTAATCAGCAGTGGCAGGTTGAGGATATGCAGAGTCAGAATGGAATTCGTGTAAACGGAAGGGAAGTGCGCGGATGTCAGGCGTTGTGTAATCACGATGTATTGCTGATAGGGAATACCCTTATGATTCTGTGGTCGCATACGATTCTTTATAATCATTTTAGGGAGCAGGAGGGAAAGCTGTCTGTAGCAATTAAGAAGAAAACGGTTAATTTCGGAAGGAAGACACTGCTTAAGAATATATATTTTGAAGCAGAAAGCACTGATTTTGTATTGATATTGGGAGGCTCGGGAGCAGGAAAGACTACGCTTATCAATGCAATATTAGGAGAGAAGAAGGCTGACGGAGAGATATTGCTGGATGGACAGGATTTGTATAAGAATTTTAAAAACATGAAGACAAAGATTGGTCTGGTACCGCAATTTCTGAATCTGAGGCTGAGTGATAAAGTCCGGGAGACCCTGATGGATGTGGCGGAGATTAAGCTGCATCGCCGCGATTATTCAAAAGAGGACAAGATACAAAGAGTCCGGGAGACAATGGGAAGAGTCGGGGTTCAGAATTTAAGCGAACATTTAATTAGTCAGTTGAGCGGCGGGCAGAAGAAGAAAGTACTGCTGGCCCGGAGTCTTTGCCAGCCGGCCCA
>CAOKJI010000124.1 GCA_948468495.1 uncultured Dorea sp.
AATCCGGGCGGGAAAAGTAGGAATCGGGCCGATTACGGCATTTGATACGACAAATTATAAAGTAAAGCTGGCGGCGGAAGTAAAAGATTTCGATGCGAAGGAACACATGGACTTTAAGACGGCAAAGCGGATGGAGAGATTCTCTCAGTTTGCCGTAGCGGCGGCCGGAGAAGCTTTCCGGGATTCCGGGCTGGATATAGAGAAGGAAGATGTGTTCCGGGCCGGCGTTATCATCGGTTCCGGAGTGGGGAGCCTTCAGGAAGTGGAATCGGCTGTGGATAGGATTGAGAAGAAAGGTCCTTCCAGAGTCAATCCTCTGTTAGTTCCCAGAATGATTGGCAATATGGCGGCCGGGAATGTTTCGATTCAGTTGGGATTCCGGGGAAAATGCACCAACGTGGCGACGGCCTGCGCGACAGGAAGCCACTGCATTGGCGACGCGTTCCGGGCAATCCAGTACGGGGACGCGGATATTATGGCGGCCGGAGGCGCGGAGAGCTGTATCTGCCCTACAGGAGTAGCCGGATTTACGGCGTTAACGGCGTTGTCTGAGAATCCAGACCCGATGCGGGCGTCGATTCCATTTGACAAGGACCGGGGAGGCTTCGTAATCGGAGAGGGAGCCGGAGTTGTGATTCTGGAGGAATTGGAGCACGCAAAAGCCAGAGGAGCGCACATTTATGCGGAAGTAGCAGGATACGGCGCGACAGGAGACGCTTATCATATTACCTCGCCGATTGAGGATGGAAGCGGGGCCGCGAAGGCCATGGAACTTGCCATGGAAGAGGCGGGCGCGGTTCCGGGGGATATTGATTACATCAACGCCCATGGAACCGGAACCCATTACAATGATTTATTTGAGACAAAGGCAGTAAAGAGCGCTTTGGGAAAGTTTGCAAACAGCGTAGTAATGAATTCCACCAAATCTATGGTGGGCCATTTGCTGGGAGCGGCAGGCGGCGTAGAATTTATCGTCTGTGTGAAATCTATTCAGGAGGGTTTTATTCACCAGACCATGGGGACCAGAGAGACAGACGAAGAATGTAATCTGAATTATGCCATCGGAGCGCCGGTAGAGAAGCCGGTACATTATGCGATGAGTAATTCCCTTGGTTTTGGGGGTCATAACGCGTCGCTGCTAATCAAAAAATATGAAGATAAATAGAGACGAACCGCATGCGTTTGCCGACGGGATATTGAAAGAGGCGTGTGCAAAAGCGGCGGAAGTCGATGAGGATAGAGAAGATGGAATTTGAAAATCTGTTGACGTTAATCAAGACAGTTTCGAACTCGAAACTGACAGATTTAAAATATGAAGAAAATGGAATGAAACTGCATCTGGTTAAGAAGCAGGGCTGTGTTCCGGCAGAAACAGTACAGCCGGCGCCGGCAGCAGAGATGAGCGCACCGGCTGAAGCAGTACCGGAGCCGGAAGGCAGGATTATGAAATCCCCATTAGTAGGGGTGTTCTACGCAGCGCCTGCCGAGGATGCGGAAAGTTTCGTATCAGTGGGCGATGTTGTGAAAAAGGGACAGACCATGGCGATTATCGAGGCCATGAAGCTGATGAATGAGATTGAGTGTGAATTTGACGGAACATTGGAAGAAATCTATGTGACCAACGGGCAGCCGGTAGAATACGGGCAGCCGTTGTTCCGGATCGTTTAGGAGGACGGCGATGAATCATTTAAATATGAAACAGATTCAGGAGATAATTCCTCACAGGCATCCCTTTCTGCTGTTAGATTATATCGAGGATTATGAACCGGGAAAATACGCGGTGGGATATAAATGCGTGACCTACCGGGAAGATTTCTTTTTGGGACATTTTCCAGGAGAGCCGGTAATGCCGGGCGTTCTGACGGTAGAGGCGCTTGCCCAGGCCGGTGCGGTGGCTATTTTAAGCCAGGAAGAAAATAAAGGAAAGACGGCCTATTTCGGAGGAATTAACCAGTGCAGATTCCGGGGAAAAATCGTACCCGGGGACAAAATACGCTTAGAAACTGAGATAATCAGACAAAAAGGACCGGTAGGAATCGGCAGAGCTACGGCGAGTGTGGACGGTAGAACCGTAGTTTCGGCGGAGTTAACCTTTATGATTGGGTAGGTGGCGGATATGATTCAGAAAATACTGATTGCCAACAGAGGCGAGATTGCAGTGCGGATTATCCGGGCCTGCAGGGAAATGGGAATCGGGACGGTTGCAGTCTATTCAGAAGCGGACGCAAAAGCGCTTCACGTACAGCTTGCAGACGAGGCCGTCTGCATCGGGCCCGCAAGCGCCGCGGAGAGTTATCTGGACATGGAGAAAATCATCAGCGCGACGATTGTAACAGGCGCCGATGCGATTCATCCGGGTTTTGGATTTCTGTCGGAGAATGATAAGTTCGCCCGGTTGTGCGAGCAGTGCAGCATTACTTTTATCGGTCCGCCCTCAGATGTAATTGCCAGACTTGGTAATAAACAGGAGGCGAGAAATACGATGACTGCGGCCCATGTTCCGGTAATTCCGGGTACAAAAGAAGCGGTGTACGAGGCGGATGAGGCAGCCCTGCTGGCGGAGCAAATCGGTTATCCAATCATTGTTAAAGCGGTGCTCGGAGGCGGCGGCAAGGGTATGCGGGTGGCGGAGAAACCGGAGGAATTGAAAGAATGTTTCCGGACCGCCCAAAAGGAAGCGGAAGCAGCATTTGGAGACAGAGCAATGTATCTGGAGCATTTTCTGGTGCGCCCGAGGCATATTGAGTTTCAGATACTAGCGGATAAATTCGGTAATGTGATTCATCTTGCGGAGCGGGACTGCTCCGTTCAGAGAAATCACCAAAAAATGATTGAAGAAGCCCCGTCCCCGGCCTTGTCCGGGGAGCTTCGGGAGCGTATGGGGAAGGCGGCCGTAGACGCGGCAAAGGCGGCAGGTTATGTAAGTGCAGGAACTATAGAATTTCTGCTGGATGATAAGAAAGATTTCTTCTTTATGGAAATGAATACCAGGATTCAGGTGGAGCATCCGGTAACAGAATGGGTAACTGGAATTGATATCGTAAAGGAGCAGATTCGGATTGCGGACGGCAGGAAACTGTCTTATAGCCAGGAGAATGTACGACTGACAGGTCATGCTATCGAATGCCGAATTAATGCGGAGAACCCAGAGAAGGGCTTTCGTCCGTCGCCGGGAACCATTACGGATATGTACCTGCCGGGGGGCAAAGGGATTCGGGTAGATACAGCCATTTACAGCGGATGTACCATTCCTCCGTATTACGATTCTATGATTGCCAAGCTGATTGTCTGGGCGAAGAATCGAAAGGAGGCAATCTATAAGATGCAGAGCGCGCTGGGCGAGGTGGTTATCGAAGGGGTGGACACCAACGTGGATTACCAGTATGAGATTTTGCATCATCCGGATTTCCTCTCCGGTAATATTAATATTGGATTTATAGATGATTTGGAGCAGAGCAGAGAAGAGTCGTCTGCGCAGTGAGAGGTCTCGTTTTATGGCGGCGCGGCTGTGGGAGAAGGGATACTGCCGCCGCTTTGCGATAAGGGATGGGATAGGACTGACGGCTGCACAGACAGAATGGATAGAAAGAGGTGCGGGTGGATATGAATCTGGAAAATATGTTTAAAAAGAAGGCCGTTCGTACAAGAATGGAACGTTCCCAGGCGGAGAGCAGGCCGGAGGTCCCCGAGGGACTGCTGAAAAAATGCAATAAATGCGGCGGGGCAATCATAGCCAGAGAAGCGGAAGAGCAGAATTATATCTGCCCGAAATGCGGGGGATATTTCCGTATTCCGGCGTACAAACGAATTGAGCTTCTGGCGGATGAAGGAAGCTTTACGGAATGGGATATGGAGCTTGAAACGGATAATCCATTAGATTATAAAGGATATCCGGAGAAGCTGGAAGGGTTAAGGAAGAAGACCGGGCTACGGGAAGCTGTAGTGACCGGGTGTATCAGGATTAACGGTATAGAAGCGGCCGTTGGCGTGTGCGACGGGCGGTTTATGATGGCGAGTATGGGAAGGGCTGTGGGAGAAAAGATTACAAGGCTGGCTGAGCGGGCGGCAGAGAAACGGCTGCCGATGCTCTTATTTACCTGCTCCGGCGGAGCTAGGATGCAGGAAGGAATGGTCTCTCTCATGCAGATGGCGAAGACGGCGGCAGCTATGAAGCGGCACAGCGACGGGGGGAATTTAAGCGTCAATGTTCTGACGGATCCTACTACTGGCGGAGTTACGGCAAGCTTTGCCATGCTGGGAGACATGATTCTGGCAGAACCCAGGGCGCTGATTGGATTTGCCGGGCCGAGAGTTATAGAGCAGACGATTCGGCAGAAACTTCCAAAGGGCTTTCAGCGCTCAGAATTTCTGTTGGAGCATGGATTTGTAGACGGGATTGTAGAACGTCATAATTTGAAGGAAACACTGGGACGGATTCTTAAACTTCATCAAAACGATAACGCTGAAAAGGCGCGGGAAGTTCATCCGGCGGGAAGAACGGTAGAAAAACCGGACGTTAAGGCAGAGGCAGGAATGAAAGAAAAGCCCGAAATTAGGGCGACGGAGGAAAAGTACGGGAAGAGGGAAGAACAGAAGCGCCAGGAAGAGAAGATGAATCCGGGGAAAGGGAAAGAATCTTGCAGATACCAGGATATCCCGGCGTGGGAGAGAGTGCAGATTTCCAGAAAGGCAGACAGGCCGTCGGGAAACAGCTATATACAGGCATTATTCCCGGATTTTATCGAACTTCACGGGGACCGCTATTATGGAGATGATAAGGCAATCGTAGGAGGAATCGCTCAGTTTCATGGAAGGCCGGTTACGGTAATTGCTCAGACGAAAGGCTGTACCACGAAGGAAAATATTGAGAGGAATTTCGGAATGCCGTCGCCGGAAGGATACCGAAAGGCGCTGAGGCTGATGAAGCAGGCGGAGAAATTCCATCGCCCGGTTATCTGCTTTGTAGATACGCCGGGAGCCTTCTGCGGATTAGAAGCGGAGGAGCGGGGCCAGGGCGAGGCAATCGCAAGAAATCTGTACGAGATGTCTAATCTGAAAACCCCGATTCTCTCAATTGTAGTGGGAGAAGGCGGAAGCGGAGGAGCGCTTGCTATGGCTGTGGCGGACGAAGTATGGATGCTGGAAAATGCGGTATATTCAATTCTGTCGCCGGAAGGGTTCGCAAGCATTTTATGGAAAGATGGCGGGCGGGCCGAGGAAGCGGCGGAACTAATGAAAATGACTGCGAATGACTTATTGGGGCTTGGGATTGTGGAACAGGTCATTCCAGAACCGGAAAAGCTCACCGAAGAGACAATGAAGCCGGTAGCGGATCGTCTGGAAGCGGAGATTACCGGATTTCTCGAAAAATATACAGCGCTGGAAACCGGGGAACTGTTAAATACCCGTTATCAGAGATTCCGGGAAATGTAAGAAAATTAGTTGATTCTTTCCCGGGATAGCGGGTATAATTAGTGCAGTAAAAATTTTAAATGTTGGAAGAGGGAGCGTATGGACGCGTACAAGACGGTGAACGATGTTCTGGTTAATCTGATTAACGAAGTGTGGGTGCTGGAAGGAAAGGCTATTATTACAGGAGAATTTCAGGATCTGACGAATAACGATATGCATGTGATTGAAGCCATCGGCAAAGGCGAGGGGGATAATATGTCTTCGATTGCGAAGAGGCTGAATATCACCGTAGGAACGCTGACTTCTTCCATCAACAGACTGGTTAAGAAAAATTATGTGGAGCGGTTCAGAAGCGAGGAAGACCGGCGCATTGTGCTGGTGAAACTACTGGATAAGGGAGTGCGGGCATTTGACCATCATGCGGAGTACCATCGCAGGATGACGGAGGCAGTGCTTGCGAAGCTTAAGGAGGAGGAGATTCCGGTGCTGGTGAAGACACTGGCAGGATTTTCAGAATTTTTCCGGGAATATCATACCAATACCTTGTCGGACGATAGTCCGCCTGCCCGAAGGGCATAAGTTAAGGGGTGCCCCCTGGGTATACCTTGTCGGTCGATAGTCGGAATGTGGGTAATTTATAAATAGCAGGAAAGTGCATGGAACGTATACTTTGTCGGAGGAAGTCCGCCTGCCCAAAAGGCATGCATAAGGCATGCCCTTGGGTATGAGTTACGGTCTGCGCACTTTTTTTTCGATAGAAAGACGGCAGCGTTTATTGATTTTACTTATGGGAACTGCTTAATGGAGAGCCTTTGATTACGTTTGCGGTAATGAAGTATGTTACTGTTCACACTTTAGCCAGCGGACGTAGATTGAAGCAGGCGAATGTCTCTT
>CAOKJI010000125.1 GCA_948468495.1 uncultured Dorea sp.
CGCTTCCGCTTCTGGTCAAGTCAATGCAGACCGCGAGAAGTATCGGAATCACCACGCCCTGCCAGATGGTATCTCCCATACCGGCCAAAGGCCCCATCAGCGAAGTCTTCAGATTCGTAATAAATTCAGCCGGAATATCCTCTCCCATAGACTTCTTCTCTTCCAATGCGATTGCCATACCAAGAATGCATGCGCCAAACTCAATATGTACATTGAAGAACTCGATTTCACGTCTCATAACTTCTTTTCGTTTTTCCGGGTTATCCTTGTATAAGAAGTTGATAATTGCCGAAAACATATGGGCAACTACCTGTCCCATCATTCTCTCATAGTTATAACAGGTCTGGGGAAATGTCTCCCAGATGAGCCATGCTTTGATTAAGGCGGCTCTTGGGATTATACTCATTTTCTTTTCTTCCATCGTTAGTCATCCTCCTCATCATCTTCATCATCATAAGCCGCTCCGTTTGCCGTTACTGCTTTCGCTTCCATACCAGACGTCATCTGCACATAGATAACCGCCACTAAAAGAGCAATGATACCCAGTGTCAGAAGCGGAAGACCGGAATATACTGCCAGTAAAAATCCCGCAAACAGGAATACTTTCGACTCGCCCTTGAAAATATACTGGAGCGTTATCGCAATTCCGAGAGCCGGCATCAAACCGCCGATAATCTGGAAAATTGTGAGCACTTTACCGCTTAACATATCAAGAATCCCCTGAATGTACGCAGAGCCAAAGTATGCGGCCAGAGCGCAGGGAATCGCCGTCATACAAAAACACATAATCTGCGGAAACAGCACGTTCGCCCTCCAAATCTTGTTATATTCGCCCTTTTCAATATAATTATCTGCAATGTGCACGAAGAACGAGTCAAATGTCATACGTCCTGCCCACACAATCGTCCCAAGAATCCCAATCGGCACTGCCAGAGCAAGGGCCGTCTCCGCATCCAGTCCGCCTACAATCGCATACGCGGTTCCTAACACTCCAGCAAGTCCCATATCCGCCGGCATACTTCCGCCTGCCGACATAAAGCCTAAATACACCAGATTAATTGTTCCTCCAATTACCGCGCCCTGAACCGGGTCTCCCAGAATCAATCCGGTAAGCATGCCGCACACCAGCGGTCTCTGCAGAGACCAGAGCCCGACGAAGGGCAGATTTCCAACTGCCAGCCAGTAGACAACGCCGCAAAGTATTGCCTGTACAATGGTTATTTTATCCATAATTTGTTCCTCCTCCATTTGTTCCTTTACTTGTCAACGTATTCCGATGCTTCGATAACCTGCTGTTCCGGCACGAGCTGATAGTATACATGCGTCCCCTTTTTCATAAGATTCTTAATCGCCGCTACCTCATCCGGGGAACACGCTACATTTTTAATAAACGGCTTTCTCTCTCCCCGAAGCCCCATACCGCCCAGATTCACATCGGTAAGCCGAAGCCCCATATCAGACATCTTATCATAAGTAATCGGCGTCTTTGTAAGCACCATCACCCGTTCCGCCGAATCTTTGGCGTCCCTCTGCAGGATATCCGCGCCCCGCTCCGTCGTATAAACATTACATTTTACACCGTTTGGCGCCAGCGCTTTGATAACTCTCTTGTTAAATTCATCCGCCGCCACCTCGTCGTCTACAATGATAATCCGGTTTACCTGCAGGCTCGGCGTCCATACCGAAACCACTTCTCCATGAATCAGACGATCGTCCACTCTGGCAAGTACGATATTCTTCATTACTCTTCATCCTCCTTTTCTTCTTCAAACAACTTATTCACATACAACACCGTCTCTGCTGCCATGCTTTCAATCTTGCGGCACAATTCTTCCGCAGAGGCCGCGCTGTCCCTCTCCAGCAGAATCGTAATTGCCAACGGGAGATTAATCCCTGTAATATGATGAAATTTATAATCTCTCATCAGCGAAACGACTGCATTAAATGGACTTCCATGAAACAGGTCTGTCAGGAAAAGAATCTCTTCACCTTCCGGCACAGCTTTAAGCTCCCGCTCTAATTCTTCTGTAAGAGACTCAACGGTATTTTCCGGATATAATCCATACGCCGTTAAATCCTCCTGTTCACCAACCAGCATCTGCACACTTTCCACCAGTCCCTTTGAAAAGCTGCCATGCGATACTGCAATTACTTTCATTCCCAATCCTCCTTTCACCCCGTTCGATGTAATTCAAGTATATCAATTCTTACTTCTATCACACACAAATATTTGCGCTATCTATCACGCAATACGATTTACAGTCTGCGTAAAGGTTGCCGCATTTCCCTGCGCGAACCGGTCTGATATTTTGCACGAATCTCCCCCTCTTCTTTGCGCAATCTTACCCTGTCCTTTTCTTTCTTTTGCTAGATTCATTGCGCAAAAATCTGCGTTCCTTATTTTTCCCTGCCCGTATAATGGAGTTAAGGAACACAAAAACAGAATCGAAAGGAGGCGCAGTTTTTCTCAAAACTGCAGAAACACTATGAAAATTGTAAATGGCTTTGACCTTATGAAATATGCAGGCGACCATGGATACATGCTGCCTGCATTCAACACAACCAATATGGAGATGACCTATGCCATCGCGAAGGGCCTGAATATGGCCGGACTTCCGGGATACATCCAGATTTCCTCCAATAATTTAAGGTTATCGAATCCCGGCGTCATCGCCTGTCTTACCAGCGACGCGCTAAAGAACAGCGACGTGCCCGTCGGCCTGCACTTAGACCATGGCAAATCCTATGAAGATGTAAAGGCCTGCGTCAACGCCGGATTTACTTCTATTATGATTGACGCATCTCATCTTCCCTTTGAAGAGAATATCAAAGAAGTCCAAAGAGCCGTCCGCTACTGCCACTTCTACGGCGTTCCGGTAGAGGCGGAGCTTGGAGCCCTCCGGGGAAAAGAAGAGGATATTGTGAATGAAGCGGATTGTAAGACTGACCCGGATATGGTTCTGGATTTTGTAGAACAGACCGGCTGCGATTTACTCGCCGTTTCTGTGGGAAATGTCCATGGACTGGATATTGAGCCGAAGGTAGACCTTCCTCTTTTGAAGACAATCTCTGAGATTTCACCTGTTCCGCTGGTGATGCATGGAGGTTCTGGAATTCCTTTTGATATTGTAAGAGAAGCAAGAAAATATAATTTATTAAAGATTAATTACGGCTCAGATTTAAGAAAGGCTTTCGTATCCACTTTCGGAAAGGCCTATGAAGCAAATCATAATACTGCCAGCGTCATTGAATTAAGCATGGAAGCAGTTGAAAATGTCAGCAAAAAAGCTGCGGAACTTGTAACGATTATTAATTCCTGACACGCTCTCTGAAATTATATAGCACAGAACTGCCTGCTGGAAAACATTCCACCTGTGCGTTGCTACTGTGCATTTGTCTATATCGCCAGCCATCGGCTGGCGATTTCTATTAGCACCAATAAACTTGACATACTCAAAATTTTAAACAAGGCTTCACTTCCAACATTTGCTACTACTGCTGCCTTTTATACTCCACCCCATTCGGGCAAACCTCCTGTATCAGCTCTTCCAACCTACTCATCCGCATCTTCCTGCTTTCCCAACAGTTCTCTGACCATCTCATCAAAGTCAGAGTGTATTACCTGCGTCTTGTTGAAAATATCATATTCCTTATGCGCCTTATCCCATGCTTCCTGCCTTGAAACGCTTCCTTTGTTTTTATCCGGTAAAACTTCATATCGACGGAAAGCAAGAAATTCGTTGACACTGGCTGAAAACTCCTCCATAGTGAACGTATTTTCACGCTCTATCAAATCCTCTATGTAATCAATTTATTCTGAACCATCGCATAAAACATTTTCGTTGTAGGCGAATCCTTGTCGTAATCAATGCTGCACTCCGCAAAAATATCCGTAATCTGCTGCCAAATGCGCCGTTCGCTTGCGCGTATGGAACGAACCCTCTCAAGCAGCTCTTTAAAGTAATCTCTTCCGAAAACCGTCTTACCTTGCTTTAATCGTTCGTCATCGAGGGCAAAACCTTTTATCATATATTCCTTTAATACCTTTGTCGCCCATATCCGAAAATTCGTCGCTCTCTTGGAATTGACGCGGTAGCCTACTGAAATAATGGCATCAAGCGAATAGAACTGTGTAAGATAGTTTTTCCCATCTTTGGCAGTTGCCGAGAATTTCTCGGTAACTGAATCCTTTTGCAATTCTCCTTCCGAGAAAATATTTTTTAAATGGAGTGAAATATTGTCTGAACTACACCCGAATAGTTCCGCCATTCCCTTCTGCGAAAGCCATATTGTTTCATCTTTAATAATAACATTTACCGTTATGTCACTATTTTCCACTGTATACATCAAAAATGGAAATTCTTTCATATGCCCTCCTCAATTTCGCAATAATCTTATCAATTTCTGCCCGAAGTTGTTCCTCCATAGAGCGTGTCCCCAAATTGCTTTTTGCAAGATGCCGTCCTATTATTCATTCATATCATTCAGCCCTTTTTCCAGCGCCGCTTTTATCAGCGCAATAAAATGCTCATAATCGGTATGCCAGGCCATCTGCTCTATCAAATCCTTATTCGCAAACAGCTTGGAAAGATAATTCCACATCTGAAACGCCTGGGGGTTATTGCGCCCAATATGCATCAGCATAATCAGATTCACTTTGTTCTTCTCATCATCCCAGACAATCGGCTTCTCTGAAAATCTAACCACAATAAAAGTATCCGAGGATACTGCATTCATGGGATGAGGCACCGCGATATCTTTGCTGAAATAAGAACTTCCGATATTTTCCCTCAGCATAACCTGATGATACAAATCCTCCAGACCATACAGCTCCGACGCATTCTGGCACATCTGCTTCAGAAGTTCCTGCTTGTTTCCCGATTTCACCGTCTGAAAGAGTTCCGGCCGAAACACATTGGTGATATCTTCTATATTACGAAATCCATCCAGATTCAGCTTGATATTGAGATAATCATTCTGTGTAGGAAATGCATTTACATACATGGCAATCCCCTTTTCAAAGAAATCTCCCTTTTCTGTTGTGAGAAACACGTCATAAACATCCAGCATCTCAGGAACCATAACCCGCGAATCCACAAAATTTACCGTCGACACATATTCCGAAAACCACCGCAGCAAGGTCTGCCTCAGCAATATTGTCATGCTGTTTTTCAAGCTGGAAATCACCAGAATCTTTTTCTTATTCTCCCTGTGATCCATTTCCAAAAGCGCGCTGTAAAAATGAATGGTCAAAAGCGCAATCTCATCCTTTGATACCCTCTTGCCGCCCAAACCGATACTGAACAGGTGCGCAAAATAAGTGGCGATATCATATCCTAACGGAAATGATTCCCGGATGTATTCCAGCATATCATTCTTAATCTGCATATCATACTTCGCTCTCACAAGAAGAGACATACAGTGGAGGGCAAGGGTTATTCTCAAATTCGTCCTGTCTGTAAAATCCACATTAAACGTATCTTTAATCGCTTCCAGCGCATTTTCCACGAATCCATGCATCTGGGGCGAAATCATATCCGAATCCCGGTTATCTCCCTGCCCCTTAAGATACAGGGAAAAATACCGTATCTCTTCTTCCGTTGCCTTAACAAAGAATTTTCTGCTGATTTCTGTAATGACGTCTTTCGCCACTGCATATTCCGTCCCCAAATCCTCCGTCGCATCTATCTCGCTTGACTGGATATAAAAGCCGTCGTTCATCCGGCAAATCATAATATTGACAAACAGAATGGTATTATTAAAGTCCATATCCATAATACGGTACTGGTGGTTCACAAATACCTCCGTCAGCACATTCTGTATCTTTGCAATCTGACGCTCATCAAAAAATAAGACTTCCTTCTGTTCATCCTGCGTATATGCAAGATACAAATCCTGCTCCGACAAACACCTTCTCTTATTCATCTCGAAGCCGTCAATCATGACCTTGTTATTGCCACGCATCAGTTCCAAGTCAAATTTATTTAATAATTCTTCTACTTTCTTTAAATCATTCAACACCGTTGATCTGGAAATATAAAATTCCTCTTCCAAATCCATCAGAGAAACCGCACGATGCCGGTTCAGCAAAAGAAGCATCATCTTACTGACACGATTGACAGAATAATTCAAAGAGACCGTCATATATTCCTGGTAAAGAGACGTCACAAAGGTTGAAAATTCTTCATAATCACTAACCTCTATCATACTCCCTTTGGATGATTTGGAGACAATCTTTGCACAGGCGTCTTCTGACAATTCCTCTCGAATCGCCTTAATATCCCCCTGCACCGTTCGCAGG
>CAOKJI010000126.1 GCA_948468495.1 uncultured Dorea sp.
TTCTGCAAGATGCTGTCCCAATTTGCATCAGATTTTACGCTGGATTTGGGAGGTGCAGCGGGCTACATTGACTAAATTCAGCGTAAAACCTGGTGTAAAGCGGGACTGCAGATTATAGGAATGAATTTTTAGACACGCTCTAATACAGCTTCGCCCCAATTTCTTCCGGCTCAAATCCCGCCCCCCGAAGGGCCGCCATAATCTCTTTCTTATGCTCCGTTCCGAATGCTTCCATCGTAATACGAAGCTCTACTGCCGCATGGCGGTTGGTGCTTACAAACTGGTTATGCTCCAGCTTGATGACATTGCCCTTGGCATTTGCAATGGCAGAGGCCACCCGCACCAGCTCGCCCGGCTTATCCGGAAGAAGTACCGATACGGAGAAGATTCGGCCTCTCTGAATCAGTCCATGCTGTACAATCGAAGACATCGTGATTACATCCATATTACCGCCGCTTAGAATCGCAACCGCCTTTTTCCCCTTCAAATCCATCTGCTTGAGAGCTGCAACAGTCAGAAGCCCCGAATTTTCCACAATCATCTTATGATTCTCCACCAAATCCAGAAATGCGCCAATCAAATCGTCGTCCTCTACCAGCAGGATTTCATCCACATTTTCCTTCACATAAGGCAGATTCTTATCCCCGACTCTTTTTACCGCCGTTCCGTCTGCAATGGTATCCGCGCTTGGAAGCTC
This sequence comes from uncultured Dorea sp., assembly GCA_948468495.1. The sequence goes on from CAOKJI010000126.1 coordinate 698, forward strand.
CACCGGCTCTCCCGCTGCAATGGCTGCCGTCATACTGGCGGCCTGCACAGGCTCCACTCCGATTACTTTAATCTTCGGATTCAGCATCTTGGCCAGCGCCGATACCCCGGTAATCAGCCCGCCGCCGCCGATGGGCGCCAGAATGTAATCCACTGTGGGAAGCTCCTGCACAATCTCCATGGCTATGGTTCCCTGTCCGGTTGCCACGTCCAAATCGTCAAATGGATGTACGAAGGTATATCCCTTCTCTTCGGCAAGCTTCAGAGCATGCGCGCAGGCGTCGTCGTACACGTCTCCGTAAAGAATCACTTCCGCTCCGTATCCTTTGGTCCGGTTCACCTTAATCAGAGGCGTTCCCGTAGGCATAACCACCACTGCTTTGCAGCCGTATTTCTGGGCCGCATACGCCACGCCCTGTGCATGATTTCCCGCGGATGCGGTAATCAGTCCCCGCTCCCTCTCCTCATCGGTAAGGGTACTGATTTTGTAGTAAGCGCCCCGCACCTTATAAGCCCCCGTAAACTGCATATTCTCAGGCTTTAAATATATCTTACCCCCGGTCTGCCAGCTTAAATACTCACTGTACATCAATTTGGTAGGATTGGTTACCCGTTTCACCAGCTCGCTTGCTTCCTCAAATTTCTCTAATGTTAACATCTTCTCGTCCCCCTGATTCTAATCCATTATCCATTCAGATTTTCCCGCGATGGAATTTCGCACCCGCGGAATTACTTGCCGCCTAAAAAATATGCGGACCTGTCCAATTACTGCATCAATCCTCCGGTATGACTGTCGGCTCCTTCTACATCTGTTTCTCCTGTCTCTCCGGCGAGAACAATGCATTTACAAAAGCGTCCGGGTCAAACCTCTGCAAATCCTCCAGTTTCTCGCCCACGCCGATATATTTGACCGGTATGCCAAGCTCCGCCTGTACCGCGACTGCAATACCGCCCTTTGCGGTACCGTCCATCTTGGTCAGAATAATTCCGGTGATGTCCGCAACCTCCTTAAATTCCCTGGCTTGCTGCAGGGCGTTCTGCCCGGTAGTCGCATCCAGAACCACAAAGGTCTCCCGGCAGGCTTCCGGGTATTCCCTGTCAATCACCCGGTTCATCTTGCGCAGCTCTTCCATCAGATTTTTCTTATTATGAAGACGCCCGGCTGTATCGCAGAGAAGAATATCTGCATGCCTCGCCTTAGCCGCCGCAACCGCGTCGTATACCACTGCGGCCGGGTCGGAGCCCTCCTGTCCGCCAATCAGCTCCGCATGGGCCCTGTCCGCCCACTCCTTCAGTTGTTCTCCCGCAGCCGCCCGGAAGGTATCCGCAGCTGCGATGATGACCCGTTTTCCCTCCGCGCTATACTGACCGGCAAGCTTTCCGATAGTGGTGGTCTTCCCCACGCCATTCACGCCCACCACCAGAATCACCGGATACATTTCTTCAAATTCATACTGTACAGCGCCCACGCTCATCTGCTCCCTGATACTTTCAATCAGAATTTCCCGGCAGGCTTCCGGCTCCCTGATATGCTGCTCCTTTACCTTCGCTTTCAGATTATCCAAAATATCATAGGTGGCTTTCACCCCCAAATCCCCCATAATCATAACTTCTTCCAATTCTTCGTAAAAATCCTCGTCGATATTGGAAAAACCGCCGAATACACTGTCCATTCCGGACACAATATTATCTCTCGTTTTATTCAGTCCCGACACAAGCCGGTCAAAAAATCCACTTCCTGCTTCCATAACTTCCTCCTTACTTTCCAGACAAGCTCTGAACCAGGCCGCCCCATGCACTCGTTAAATACCGCTGTATTAATACAGCGAACAGTTCTCATCAGAAACGCCTTATTCCTCCAACTCATCTTCTAAGAGACTGACGGATACCAGAGCCGACACGCCCTTCTCCTGCATCGTAATTCCATACAGCCGGTCCGCCGCCGTCATCGTTCCCCTTCTATGGGTAATGACAATAAACTGCGTATTTTTCGTCAGTTTATGCAGATACTGTGCAAATCTGGTTACATTTGAATCATCCAGCGCCGCCTCAATCTCGTCCAGCAGACAGAACGGCGACGGTTTCAAATTCTGAATGGCAAATAACAGAGAAATCGCCGTCAGAGCCTTCTCCCCTCCGGAAAGCTGCATCATATTCTGCAGTTTCTTTCCCGGCGGCTGCGCAATAATCCGAATCCCGGCCTCTAAGATATCCTCGTCTTCCATCAGCTCCAGCGTTCCCTTTCCGCCGCCGAACAATTCTTTGAATACGTGGTCAAATTCTTCTCCAATCCGCGCAAACTGCTCCGCAAACTGCTTGCGCATAGCTTCGTCCAGCTCCTCGACAATCTTCACAAGAGTCGCCTCCGCCTCGACCAAATCGTCATGCTGACCTTTAAGGAACTCATAGCGCTCCGACAGACTTTTGAAATCTTCAATTGCATTCACATTGACGGAACCAAGTTCTTTAATCTCATTTTTCAGAGTCTGTATCCGCTTTTTCATCACTGCCAAATCCGTCAGATTCTCATTCCGAAGTTCCATTGCATGACCATAAGTCAGCTCATACTCTTCCCACATATAATTCATCTGCTTGTCCGTCGCCTCTTCATAGCTTTCCTGCCTGCTCTCCAGACGGAAAATCTCTTTATCCAAATCGGACATATGCTTCAACAAATCCTCTCTCTTCTGTAAGAAAGACTTGTGCCGTCTGCCTAACTCTTCCCGCTCCTGAACGGATTTCTGTATTTCTGCTTCAATTTCCTCAAACAGCTCTTTGGAATTATCAATAGTCTGGCGGATTTCCTGAATCTGTTCTTCCTTGCCCTGAATCTCCTGAGACACATTATCCTTACCAGATTCTAAGTTCTCCAGCTCATTCTGATATTTGACAATTTCTTCCCTGATACGGGCTGCATTCTCTTTTGCAAAGAAATTCTGCTGCTCTAAACCCGCGCAGGCAAGGTGCGCCTCTTCCGACAACTTCTGGCGCTCTCCCTCCTGCGTCCGCAGCTCATCCAGAGTCTCCTGGGTCTTCGTCACATTCTCCGTCAGCTCTTTTTCCAGGTTCTCGGATGTATCAAGCTCCAGCGCAATGGATTCCTGATTGTCGCTGATTTCTGTTATCTGGGCGTCCAGCTCCTGCGTCTCTTTTCTTACGTGTTCTGCCGCCTCCACAGCGGATTCAATCCGCCCTTTTGACTGTTCCACATTCATCTTCGCGGTATTCTGATTTACGTAAGCTTCCTGAAGCTGTTTCTGAATATCGTCAATCACTCCATAATAACCGGCGCGTTCATTTCTCAAAGCATCCGTACTCTTCTGGACGTCCTCCATTCTCTGCTTCCACTGGAGGACAATCTTTTCCAACTCTTCAATCTCCCGCCTTCTGCCAAGTAAATTGCTGGAATTCTTAAATGCGCCGCCTGTCATGGAGCCTCCCGGATTCAGAAGCTCTCCCTCAACCGTTACCAGCCTGAGGGACTGATGATACTTCCTTGCAATTGCAATTCCATGGTCGATATGGTCTACCACGATGGTTCTCCCCAGGAGATTTTCCGCCAGTCCTCTGTATCTGTCGTCCACCTGCACCAGCGTATCCGCCATACCGATTACTCCTGGCTCCTTTAAGGCTTCCGGCCGGTTCATGCCTCTCCTTCCTCCCGCGCTGGTAAGAGGCAGAAATGTTGCCCGCCCGTATTTATTCTTCTTTAAAAATGCAATCATCCGCTTAGCCGTATCCTCTGTATCCGTAACAATATTCTGGATACTTCCTCCAAGCGCGGTTTCAATCGCAGTCTCGTATTCCTGTTCCACTTTAATGATATCCGCAACAACGCCTATCAGCCCCGGCTCCTGATTCTTATGCTCCATCACTCTGCGGATACTGTTCCCATACCCATCGTAACGCTCCGTAATATTCCTCAAAGATTCCAGTCTTGACCGCTCTCTGTGATAAGAAGTCTGACTTCTCTTAAAGTCTTCCGCTCCTTCTTCAATCTCTTTCTGCAGCTTCGTAATCTTTGACTCATAAGCGTCATTTCGCTCTGTCAGAGTAATAATCTTCCCGGAAATCTCTTCTAATTCCCGTTCATACCCCTCCAGATTCTCATTTTCTCTCTGAATCTCATTCTGAGAATCGGAGAGCTGTCCCTGCATCTGCGTCTTGCGGGCCTGAATCTGCTCCATCATCGTATCATAGCGCTGAATCTTAGCCCTTGTGGACGCCCGGTTATTCAGAAGCTCAATAATATCATTCTTCGCTTTCTCAATATCAGAAGTCAGCGTCGCAATTCTGGTCTGGGTATCGATCAGCTGTTCCTTCGCCCCCGCCTCCTCTTTCTGTTTCGCCGCCAATTGTTCCTTCAGCTCGATGGTTTCCGCAGATAACTGTGCGAGACTCTCCTCCCTAATCTGAATCTCCTCGTGAATTGCATCGACGCGTTTTGCAAAATGTCTGTCGGCCGTATGGGCGCTGTTAATCTGTTCCTTTAGCAGCGCAATCTCATTCTCTAACTGCTGCTTTAAGAGATTCGTCTCATTCAACTTCGACTTATAGTGCTCAATGGAATCGTCAATGCTGTCCATCTGCTCTTCCACCGCCTGATATTCTTCCTTCATATTGCCATAATCGGCGGAAGCCTTCTCAAGCTCTTCCTTCGTCACCGCAAGCTTGTCCTGAATATCCTGAATCTGCTCCTTCAGCCTTGCCGTCTCCAAAAGAAACATATTGATATCGTAAGTCTTCAGTTCTTCTCTTTTTTTCAAATATTCCTTTGCCGTCTCAGCCTGCCGTCCTAACGGCTCTCTCTGCTTCTCCAGCTCTGACAGGATATCGTTGACACGAACAAGATTCTGTCTCTCGTCTTCTAATTTCTTCAGGGACATATTCTTACGGCGCTTGAATTTGACAATTCCCGCCGCTTCGTCAAAGAGTTCTCTCCTCTCCTCCGGTTTTCCGCTCAGAATCTTATCAATCTGTCCCTGACCGATAATGGAGTAACCTTCCTTCCCAATACCTGTATCATAGAACAGCTCGTTCACATCCTTCAGTCTGCAGGCGCCGCCGTTAATCAGATATTCACTCTCTCCGGAACGGTACAGCTTCCTTGCAATCGTCACTTCCTCATAGTCAATCGCTAACTGATGATCCGAATTATCCAGCGTAATCGCCACATATGCGTAGCTTAAGGGCTTCCGGTTCTCCGTACCCGAGAAAATAACATCCTGCATACTGCCGCCCCGAAGCTGCTTAATCCGCTGCTCGCCCAGCACCCACCGCACCGCGTCCGCCACATTGCTCTTTCCGCTTCCATTCGGTCCTACAATTCCCGTAATCCCATTATGGAAATCAAATACAATCTTATGGGCAAAGGATTTAAACCCATGCACCTCTATGCTCTTTAAATACATATATCACCTACTTCACATGATTCCTTACTGTTCATTTCGTTCACAGCAATCATTATCTTTTTGCAGCATCAGAATCGTCTGATAAGCCGCCTGCTGTTCCGCCGATTTCTTCGTTCTTCCCCTGCCCTGACCGTAT
>CAOKJI010000127.1 GCA_948468495.1 uncultured Dorea sp.
CCTTTATCAATAATCTCCGTCTTAACTTCATTCATGACTTCGGTAGCCACCTCTGAGCCAAGCACGTCTGACAAATTACCAGTAGCAATCAGCTCCTCCATGGCAGCTTCCTTCTTGCCTGCGTCCAGGCTCTCGCCGCTGGCTGTTTCATATGCCATAATAATACCGGTCAGCGCTCCTGTCCCTGACACTTCAAACGGACATGCCGCAATCACATTACCATTCTCCATCCCTGCCGTCGTCAGCGTACTGGCAATCATATTGCTGGTCACATAATTCAGATTCGCCGTCTTAACCTTAATTCCGCCGGAGTCTGTCGGCTCCACATAGGCGCAGCTATTCGTTGTTGCTCCAATCTGCTCCGCCGTTGCGATGCCCTCCATATACTTCACTTCATCCGCATGAGTAACAATAATCGTCCTTACTTTGTCAGCGGATGTCCCGAAATATTCGTACATCGCATTCCTCTGCTCCTCTGACAGATTTTCTCCCAGCGTAACAACATTATCCGTCTCTACCTGCTCACCTTCCAGAACCTCTACAGGCTTCTCCTCGTCTTTTGCTTCATCCGACGGAATCTCAGCAGACTCTGTCATATCCGTACTGCCTTCACCCGCAGCCGGCGCCGCCCCGTCTGTACCCGATACACTATCCGTTCCAGTCGGGTTATCCACACCCGTTGTACTGTCTGTTCCAACCGAACCATCTGGGACAGGATTGGCGGCAGCGTCTCCTGTCCCCGCATCCATCTGGGGTTCCGCTTCCGTTATATTCTCCGTCTCCGTCGCGCTCACCGCCGCCGGAAATCCAGCCGTTGTCACAACCGCCGCCAACAGCAGCGGTAATATCTTCTTTATCTTCATAAAATCCCTCCTTGCACCGACTCCCTCGATGCACTTCCCCTTTTCATTTTACAAGAACTCTAATTCATGCATTTGAATATATGAATCCTCAACACAATATAGCACACTCTCCCCAAAATGTACACTAATCAATTCTTAGGATTTTATAAAAATACTCTTAATACTCTTAAAGCAGCTCCCGCACGCGCTCCTCAAAGACGTCCTCCTGAATCACGCCCTGCATAAAGCTGAATACTTCCCCATCCTTAAAGGTTACAAAAGTCGGAACAATATCCGCGCCATATTCTGCCGCCAGCACAGCCGATTCCTCAATCTCTACCTTGCAGAATTTTATCCGGTCATAGTATCTTCTTTCCAATTCCTCTACCACTGGTTTCATCATGGCACATTTCCCACACCAGACTGCATAAAACATCACTACCACCGGTCCCCGGCAGCGCTTTGCTTCTATCACAAAATTTCTTGCTGTCAAATGAATCACATTTATCACCTCTAACATAGTATATTCTCTATAGCTTATCTCGTTGCAATCAGCTTGTGAATGGAATTTCCCATGCTGGAAAACTTCTCCTCGTATTCCGTCATTACATTTCCCATGTTCATTTGTTCATCCGCATGGAGATCCCATGTATAACCTGCAAGCGTCCATCCGGCTTCCTCCACTTCCTCCAGAGAAAATCGGAACAACTCACTGTTATCCGTTTTAAATTCCACCGTCCCTCCTTCTCCCAGAATCTTATCATACCTTTTGAAAAATTCCCTGGAAGTAAGTCTTCTTCTTGCATGCCTCTTCTTCGGCCATGGATCTGAGAAGTTCAGATATACTCTTTCAATTTCTCCCGGCGCAAACACATCTTCAACCTCCGCCGCATCCATACAGATAAATCGTATATTAGAAAGTTCTTCACAGCAAAGTCCGGAATACTTCTCCACTGCACGCAAAAGAACACTGGAATAACGCTCAATTCCAATGTAATTAATCTCCGGATTCTTCTCAGCCATTGTCAGCAGAAAACTTCCTTTCCCCATACCAATCTCAATATGCACCGGGTTCGTATTCCCAAATATCTGATTCCACTTTCCCTTATATAATTTCTCATCTTTCACTACAATAGGGTGTGCTTGTAGCACACCCTCTGCACGCGGTATATTTCTCAAACGCATTCTCAATGTCCTCTTGTCAAATCCGGCTTCAGCCTGACTGCGCTCGTTGCCCCAACGCGCGCTAAGCTCGGAATCTTCGATTCCTCGCTTTCCGTTTCACTCTCATAGCCAGGCTGCTGCCGCCTTTGGTCTGCAAGCAGCCCAAATCCGGCTTCAGCCTAGCTGCGCTCGTTGCCATACGCTAAAATTCAAAAATTGCTACTCCGTAGGCTGGGAGCGGATACGCGAAGGAGTATGGTCTTCCGTCGCATTCCGACTTGACTGCTTTGTAAACAACCGGCCGTTCTGCACCGCTTCCGCCGTATTTCGCTTCATCGCTGTTCAAAATTAACTTATACTGTTTACGCCTCGGCACTCCAACCCGATAGTCTTCTCTTTCCATCGGTGTAAAATTACATACAAATAATAGATTCTGTTTGCCGCCGTTAGCATGGCGCATAAAACTGTAAATACTTCTATCCTTATCATCTGCGTTAATCCACTCGAAGCCTTCCCATGAATTATCCAGCTCATAAAAAGCCTTCCTGCGCTTATACAGATGCAAAAGATCCCTCATCCAGTTCTGAATCTGCTGGTGCGGCTCCTCCGCAAGCAGATACCAGTCAAGTTCTCTCTTCTCACTCCACTCCCGCAACTGGGCAAACTCTTGTCCCATAAACAGAAGCTTCTTACCGGAATGTCCCATCATAAAGGCATAAGCTACTTTCAGATTAGCAAACTTGTCAAATCCAAGGCCCGGCATCTTATTCAGCATTGAACACTTCAGATGTACTACTTCATCATGAGACAGTACCAAAATATATTTCTCACTATACGCATAGCTCATAGCAAACGTCATATTGTAATGCGCGCCTTTCCGGAAATAAGGGTCCAGCTTCATATATTCGGTAAAATCATGCATCCATCCCATATTCCACTTCAAGCTGAAGCCCAGACCGTCATCCTTCACATCTCCGGTAACCGCCGGCCATGCTGTGGATTCTTCCGCTATCATCAGCGCGCCCGGATTACGCCCAAGCACAACCGAATTAAGGTGCTTGAAGAATTCTATCGCTTCCAGGTTCTTATTGCCGCCATATTTATTAGCAACCCATTGTCCGTCTCTCTTGCCATAGTCAAGATACAGAATCGAAGCAACCGCATCTACCCGGAGACCGTCAATATGGAAATGTTCAATCCAGTAAAGGGCGTTGGAAATCAGGAAATTCCGCACTTCATTCTTACCGAAATCAAAAATCTTCGTGCCCCAGTCCGGGTGCTCGCCCTTCTTCGGGTCCGCATATTCATATACCGGAGTACCGTCAAAATCAGCAAGTCCATGCGCATCCCGCGGAAAATGCGCCGGAACCCAGTCAAGAATAATTCCAATCTTATTCTTGTGCAGATAATCCACCATCCACGCAAAATCCTCCGGCGTTCCATACCGGGAGGTCGGTGCAAAATACCCCGTCACCTGATAACCCCAGGAACCGTCAAAGGGATGCTCCGCAATACCGATTAACTCGATGTGCGTATATCCCATGTCCTTAATATATTTGGCAATCTCCTTAGCAAATTCGCGGTAATTATAGAAACCATCCTCTCCTTCCGGATGCTTCTTCCAGGAACCAATATGTACTTCATAAATAGACATCGGCTGCTCGGTATGTTTCCACTTGCTTCGCTGCTCCATCCATGCCTTATCCGTCCACTTAATACTCGATATATCAAATACCTTCGACGCTGTGCCCGGCCTTAATTCCGCATGATATGCGAATGGGTCCGACTTATTAATAAACTCGCCTTTATAGGTCTCAATACAATACTTGTACATGGCATATTCCGCCACATCCGGTACAAAACAGGTATAAATTCCAAGAGGCTCTGTACGCTCCATTCTGTTCGCAGTTCTGTCCCAATTATTAAATTCCCCCACGACAGATACCGACTTCGCATTCGGCGCCCATACTGCAAAGTATACGCCTTTCTTTCGGCCATTCTTCACCGGATGTGCTCCCAGCTTTTTAAAAATCTCATAATGAGTACCTTGTCCAAACAAATAATGATCGAGTTCCCCCACCTCATAAGCTTTTACTTTTTTCTTTTCTGCCATATCCTCACCTTCTTATATCCCTATTCTGATATTAAGGAACTATTATCCTCCAGCCCCCAATATCCGCGGATTGTTCCGCGCCTTATTTTTTATTATACTTGATTCGCCTGTAAAAAGAAAGAGTTTTGAGCTACAATTTGCTCAAAACTCCTTCTTTTTTCGACAAATATATGGCGAATTTACACAAAACTAATTCTTCGTCTTTCCTAGAATACTAAATCCGGAAATCGTCTTCCTTCAGAATAATCCTGTCCGAATCATCCGTTCCCTTTCCGAATACTCTTCTTGCAAAATGCTTCACGTTCGCCTTCTTAGAATGCTCGATTGCTTCGTCCATAATCTCCTTCACTTCCGCAACCGTCACCGCATGGTCTTCTCTCTGCATCACGTCAATTCTGCTGTACAATGCAAGAATGCCCATTTCGTCTAACTTATAACCGCTTTCCTTCGCATAAGTCTGCCCAAATGTTACCAGCTCATCATTGATAAATGCCGGAAGCTCAAGCTTAGACGTAAATTTCTTTTTGAAAGGCGGATTTGCCATAAATATTCTCTCAAGCGGCTTCTTCTGATCCTCCAAAACCACCAGCAGTTCTCCAGTCTTCTTCTCCATCAGACGGTTCAGCTCTTTGATTGTCCTAGTGTTGAGCTTACCTGCTTTCTCAATAATAATTGCCCCGCCGCGAAGCTTCTGAATAATATTCGTAAGTTCTTTCTTATTCAGAGACTCACCCGTAACAATAGCAACCTTGCCCTGCTTTAGATTCCTCTGCTTCTGAATCGCCTTGACAATGTCAACTGCAAGCACTGTCTTACCGGACCCCTTCTGGCCCATAACGATAATATTACCGGTTCTGGAAGTACCTTCTCTCTTCTCTCTCCGGTCATTATCCAGAACCTCTACAATCTGCTCGCTCATGCCCCGCACCGGAACAAAGTAAGAAAATAGTTTCTTCTGCTCTTCTGTCAGGCCGGCGCGAAGTCCAATCTCACTGGTTGCGCTCAAATCATACCTTCCGGTCACTACAAAACCTGTGTCAAATGGAACGCCTCCTTTGCCCTTCTTAATTCTCTTCTGAATCTCTTCCTCGGTAGGCTCCTCTATCGTCAGTTCTTCCGGGCTCTCTTCTTTCGCAGGTTTCGCTGCCCTCTCCGGTTTCTTCTCCGCTTTAACAGGTTTCTTCTTTCTTGCCGGTTTAACCGGCTCCGGTTCTTCTACTACTGGAACTTCTTCCTCTTCAAATTCATCTTCCAGCTCATCTTCTGCCGTCTCTTCATAAGGTTCATCCTCTTCAAATTCATCCTCTTCGTAGTCATCATAGGAATCATCCTCATAGTCGCCGATATATCCTTCGTCAAATTCATCTTCATCGGATTCCTCATAGGATTCCCGGAACGCACCTGCATCAACTTCCTCATAAGATTCGTCATCAAATTCTTTCCCGGCAGTCACATCCTCTTCATCAACCGGCGCGCCTTCTTCAGCTTCTTCATAAGATTCTTCTAACTCATCCCCGGCAGTTTCCTCATAAGATTCTTCTTCAAATTCATCCTCGGCAGCTTCCTCATAGGATTCTTCTTCAAATTCATCCTCGACAGCTTCCTCATAGGATTCTTCTTCCATCTCATCTCCGACAACTTCTTCATAGGATTCTTCTTCAAATTCGTCCCCGGTGATTTCTTCATAAGATTCATCTTCAAATTCATCCACATCGGATTCCTCATAAGACTGTCCTTCAAACTCATCCCCGACGGACTCTTCATAGACTCCCTCTTCAAACTCATCCCTGACGGACTCTTCATAGGCTTCTTCAAACTCATCCCCGACAGACTCTTCATAGGCTTCCTCTTGAATCTTATCTCTATCAGTTCCCGCATAAGTATTTGCTCTTATTCGTTTCCCGGCAGCCTCCTCGTAGGCTTCTTCCAATTCATCCCCGGCAATTTCCTCATAAGTATGATCTTCTAATTCATCCTCACTGCCTTTCCCGTCGTCCTCTTCGTAAGCCTCTTCCAAGGATTCGCCCTCTTCACTCTCTTCGTTCAAATCTGCTTCCAGCTCTTCCATCAGCTTCTGCAAATCTGCCGTCATACCGGTG
>CAOKJI010000128.1 GCA_948468495.1 uncultured Dorea sp.
GATAAAAAAATGATATGATAAAGGCACAAAAAGGAAGGAATTAAGATATGGCAAATATATATGATGGGGCATTTCGGACAATCCTAAATGACTGCCGGAAGCTGATTATACCCATTATCAATGAAATTTTCGGCGAAACATATACAGGGGAAGAAGAAATCCGGTTTTTCCCCAATGAACATTTTTTAGACCAGCAGGACGAAGCGAACAAGGAGCGGATTACGGATACAAATTTTACGGTTTTTGGAAAGATACCAAAGAAATACCATGTTGAGTGCGAAAGCAGCCGACCGGACGGAAGAATTACGATAAGGCTTTTTGAATATGATGCGCAGATAGCGCTTGATGAGGGTGAGGTTACGGAGGAAACGCTGACGGTGACATTTCCTAATACTGCTGTTTTGTATCTTCGGACTTACCAGAAAACGCCGGATAAAATGAAATATGTGATTGTTACACCGGGCGGAACAGTGAAGTATGACATACCGGTTATGAAAGTACAGAAATATTCGCTTGACGATATTTTTGAAAAACGTCTGCTGATGTTGATTCCATTTTACATTTTTTCACATGAGAACAGCTTTCCGGAGTATAATAGTAATGAGCAGAAACTGGCGGAATTAAAGGCAGAGTATCAAAAAATTTTAGAACGGCTTGACGAATCGGAACAGCAGGGAGTAATAGGGGCGTTTGACAAACGCACAATTATTGATTTATCGGGTGATGTGATTAAGGAAATCGCACAGAAATATGAGAATGTGCAGAAAGGCGTAGGTGATATGATGAGAGGCGCATTGATTGAAACAAGTGCAAGGACTATTTTAAATCAGGGAATAAAGCAAGGAAAGACACAAGGCATTAGTGAAACAAAAAAGCAGACAGCACTTAGGATGCTGAAAAGAGGAAAAATGACGATTGAGGAGATTGCAGAGGATTCAGGTCTTAGTGTAGCAGAAGTAGAACAGCTTGCAGGACTTCAAACGGTGTAAAAGGATAACGTGTATAATTTAATATTGCAGCCATAAAGCAGGGAAATAACTGACAATTCAGATTTGTGTCCCTGTTTTTTGTTGCATTTTCAGGGAGCAGACACGCAAAAGACTGAAATTGATAAATCGACATACAATAATGACAAAACACAACATATCGATTATACTAAAGACAGTGAAGCAAATAGTGGCGGTACAACTGTTGGTTTTGCGGAAAATAGAGGACAGTATGACGGATTCTAATTTCGCGGCATTACAACAGCTGACATCGCAGTGACAACTCAGGCTGAAGGATAGCAGAATGAAATCAGGAGGAAGATACATATGTTTGCAGACTATCATGTCCATACGCAGTTCAGCGATGATTCGGTATATTCTATGGAAGAGGTAGTGAAGGATGCGATTGCCATGGGAATGGATGAAATCTGTTTTACGGATCACGTGGATTATGGAATTAAAGAGGACTGGGGGTCAGGAAACCCGATTCGGTACAGGGGGAACGAACCATTGGCAAATGTGGATTATCCCAGATATTTTGCAGCAATCAGAAGGCTGCGGCAAAGATACGGCGGAGAGATAACTATCCGTCAGGGATTGGAATTTGGGATACAGACGCATACCATCTCGAAGTATGAGGATTTGACGGAGAATTATCCGCTGGATTTTGTAATCCTTTCGATTCATCAGGTGGAAGATAAGGAGTTCTGGACGCAGGATTTTCAGAAAGGGAGAAGTCAGGAAGAATACAATGAGCGGTATTATGAGGAGATGCTGCAGGTCGTAAAAGCATATAAGAATTACAGCGTGCTTGGCCATATGGATTTGATTGTGCGGTATGATAAGATGGGCTGTTATCCCTTTGAAAAAATAGAGCCGGTGATTACAGAGATTTTGAAAATTGTGATAGAAGACGGAAAAGGAATTGAACTGAATACCTCATATCACAGGTACGGACTGCAGGATACGACTCCTTCTAAGGATATACTGAGGCTGTACCGGAAGCTGGGCGGAGAGATTATCACGATTGGCAGCGACAGCCATAAACGTGCGCATCTTGGAACGTATATGGATGAAGGGAAAGAACTTTTAAAGAGTCTGGGATTCCGTTATTTCTGCACGTATGATTCTATGAAGCCGGTATTTCATAGATTGTAAATCGTATTCTTTACAATGCTTATCTAATTATTTTAATTTTGAAGCCGATATATAAAATAAAAGGTGAATCGGCAGCAGTTAAACTTAAGAAAGTGAGAATAGTATTATGAGGATTCAGGGAAATCAGAATGTGAATATGGCAGTGTTAAGAATCAATCAGGCCCAGAATGGACGGCAGGCAAAAGGGGGGAATCCAGCAGGAATCCCACGCGCGGAGAACAGGGATAAGGTGACAATCTCTCTGTTCGGCCAGCCGGGCGGGCTTCTGAAAAGCCTGATGAGTCAGAAGCAGTCATTGATGGAGCAGAAAAATAACATGTTAACTTCGGCCCTGGAAAATGGAAAGAGCAGGGAATCCATTCAGAGTATGTTAGATTCCTATGAGGAGCAGATAAAGACTCTTGACCAGCAGATTGCGCAGGAAATGTCCAGGCAGAATGAGAAGCAGATAGAGAAAACGAAATCGGAAAACTGGAGCAGCACACCGAAAACGAAGCAGGAGATTGAAAATAAACGTCTCGCTGATATTACGAATCTTACAGCAGGATTATCCCAGGCGGAAGATTTGCATTCCCTTCAGAGGAGAGTGGAGGGTGAGGCGAATGTTTTAGAGTCTGAGATCGAGCTGGACAAAGGACTGAGAAACGGTACGGATTTAAGCAGAGCCTCAATTTCAGAAAAGGAGGCGAAGCTTGCGGATTTAAGAAGAAAAGCTGATGAATTGATGAACAGAAGTATGGAAAAGGCGGCGGATACGATAGAGCAGGCTTCGGACAGCGCTGAAAAGTTAGACGAGGCAGCTAAGAAGAAGGAAGAGACAGACGAAACAGGCGAAAAGGACGGGCGCGGGGAAAATGAACCGGCAGCCGAAGAAGAACTGAGGTAGAGTATGGAGCGGGAAATATTGCTGCTTGGAAATCCGGATTTATATCTGGTAAGCGAGGAAGTGAAAAAGGAAGAACTGGAGACACTACGGCCGGTGTATGAAGATATGTTTGACTGTATCCGGGGGATTCGCAGAGACTATGGCTTCGGAAGGGCCATTGCGGCGCCGCAGATAGGAGTGAGAAAGCGCTTAATCTGCATGCTGACGGATAAGGCTTATGTCCTGATTAATCCGAATCTGGAATTTGTCGGGGATGAGATGATAGAGCTTATGGACGACTGTATGTCATTTCCGGGGCTGCTGGTAAAGGTGCGCCGTTACCGGCATTGTATCCTTAGATACCGGGACGAGAACTGGAACTTAAGAGAAATGAGAATGGATGACGATATGGCGGAACTGATTCAGCATGAATATGATCATCTGGACGGGATTCTTGCAACTATGCGGGCGGTTGATAACCAATCTTTTGTAATGAGAAGGGTTGCTTTGTCCGAAGAACAGCTTAACATGCATACAAAGATGTAAATATATTTTATCAAATGGCCGAATAGCCATAGGATGTGCTTTATGAAATGAAACGATGGTTCATGGAACTGTCGTTTTATTTTTGTGCAGAATAATACCATTTATTGCAGATCATGAGTAATTCTTGGCACTTTTTGAGTATTCTATGACTATATTATAATACTTCATATAGAGGAGGCAGTTATGAACAGGAGGAGTAATAAGATACTGAGAGAACTGGTTTTAGGAACCCGGCAGAATGTTACGCAGCTGGTCGGGAAATATAAAGTTCAGGAACGAACAATCCGGGCAGATGTAAAAGAACTGAACGATGCCCTGGAAAAATACAAGCTTCCGTCTATTATACTGGAGCCGGATGGAGAATTATCCATCGACACCAAAGATAAGATTGATGTACGCGCTTTTGAAACATTTATATGCGAGCATACATTTTATACGTATTATTTATCAAAAAATGAGCGTGCGGCAGTCCTTGTTATGATTTTGCTGAATGCAAAAGGGTATATAACGGTGGAGCAGCTTAAGGAAACTATCGGAGTTAGCAGAACAACGCTGCTTCGGGGGCTTCCGGAAATTAAGAAATGGTTTGAGGAAAGTCAGATGGAACTGGTTTCCCAGGTGCACAGGGGCTATATTGTCAATACGCCGGAACTGGAAGTCAGGAAGGGGATTTTGAAGTTACTGGAGGTAAATGGTGACGATAACGAGTATGAGACGGGATATTGTCTGGGAGCTTTCTGGAATCTTCTGATTCATCAGATGGACAGGCTGAATGTCTATAACGATATGAAGCAGTTGATTATCTGGCAGGAAGAAGAACTACAGTCTTTTTTATCTGACTATTCCTTTTTTGAAGCGGTACTTGAACTGACGCTGGTTGTAAACCGCGCCGCGAACCGCCAGTTTCTTCCGGATTACTATGAAAATACCTGGAGTGACTTGAGAGAAAGTTCCAAATATTTATTCAGCAGTAATCTTTTTGAAAAAATAAGGAGGAAGTATCAGATAGAGGTTCCGGAAACGGAAGTGCTCTATTATACCGAGTGCCTGAAACGCAAAAGCTATCTGATGGAGAAGAATCATAAAGGGAAAGCGCTGGATATCCGGCTGCTGATTGCGGAAACGCTGTATCACATATCCAGTTGTTTTGGAATTGACTTTTATCTTGACTTTTCACTGTATGATTTGTTGATTTCACATATGAGATCGGCGGTGTATCGTCTTCAGAAGGGAGAAGCGTTAAAGAACCCTTTAAAAGAATCTCTGTTAAAAGAATATCCGGAGATTTTCCAGATTATCCGGGATAATATCCGGACACTGGAAGAGTATATCGGCAAGGAATTTTCCGAGGACGAGATGTCGTTTATGGTGTTATATTTTGCATCCGTACTTGAGAAAGAAAAGGCAGAAAATTCAAAGAACAGTAAGGTCCGGGTAGCGCTCATCTGTGAAACAGGAAGGGGAACCGTCCAATTTATGCTGGCAAAGCTTCATTCGCTGGATGAGATGATTGATATTGTAAGCATATCGTCTGTTCATAATAAGAAAGAAATCAGAAATAGTAAGGCACAGATGATTATCTCTACGATTGGTCTGGACGATGAAGAGCTTCCCTGTGTGGTAGTGCGGTCGGCGATGCTGAATACGGAAGATTTGGCGGATATTCAGAGGATGGCCTTTGAGCTGTCGGAGGAAAAGGCGGAGACAGGGCAGAATCCGGAGATTACCATTGTAAATCCGGTGGACGCGGATATACAGGGAGCATTTTATGAGCTGCTTTCCGAAGATAGAATCCTGGTTGATTTTCAGGCTGATGATTGGGAAACAGCGGTCAGACAGGCGGGAAGACTGCTCTATGAGACAGGAGCGGTGAAGGAAGAGTATATCGAAGCCATGGTGGATACGATTAAGGAGCATGGCCCCTATATTGTCATCTGGCCGGGAACGGCCCTGCCCCATGCAGACATGAAGGAAGGGGTCATACAGGAGGCAGCGTCGCTGGTACGGCTGAAACCGCCGGTTCATTTTCATAATGAAGCAAATGATCCGGTACGCTATGTAATTGGAATGAGCATACTAAGTGCGGAGAGTATTAATCAGGCGCTGTATGACGTCATGATAATCTTTGGAAATGAGAAGACCAAACAGATGTTGGATGAGATGCCCGATGAACGGTCGGTATTAGAAGCAATTAATAGTCTGAAGACTGTTAAGAGATAAGCAGGGCAGACATGACAAAGGAGGAGAAGATGAAAGCTTTAGTGAAATATGCGAAGGGACCCGGCAATCTGGAAATCCGGGATATCCATGAGCCGGAAGTTTCGGGAGATTTGGTGAAAATTCAGGTGGTCTATGCCGGTATCTGCGGTTCTGATTTACATACCTGGGCCGGCAATTATGCCGGAAATAAACCGCCGGTTACGCTGGGACATGAGTTTTCCGGAATTGTGGCAGAGACCGGACCGGATGTAAAACATATCAAAATTGGGGATTTGGTTACCAGTGAGACTACATTTGAAACCTGCAAAACCTGTCCGTACTGTAGAAGTGAAGAATATAATCTGTGTTCGGAAAGGCAGGGATTAGGAACACAGGCAGACGGCGGATTTGCAGAGTATGTGATTAACCATGAGGCGAGAGTACATGTGC
>CAOKJI010000129.1 GCA_948468495.1 uncultured Dorea sp.
TTTGTACTGTCTCATATCTCCTGACTCCTTTTCCCTATCAAGCGCTACTGCCAGATTCCGCTAAATGCTCTCTCTGACAACATTCTTATCATAGCACATTTTCATACAGGAAACAACTTCTAAATCACCACGATTACTCCGCCGTCTGACGCATACATACTGCTGATGCCTGCTGTGTCCAGCACAATCACATCCTTTGGATTCATCTGTTCTAACAGTATCCGCTTCAACTCCTGCGCTCTTGCAGGACAGTTGCAATGACTGATAGCCAGAATTTTCTCTTCCGCCCGGACGCTCTTCTTCACCACCTCATCCGCAAGCCTGGCAAGAGCTTTTTTCATGCCCCTTGCCTGTCCTAACTGACAGATTGTTCCTTCGGCAGTGGAACCCATAACCGGCTTAATATTAAGAGCCGTAGCAACAACAGCTTTCAGACCGGTCAGCCTTCCATTCTTGCGAAGCGTTTCAAGTGTCTCTAAAAGAAAGAAAGTATTCTGTCCCTCAATATAATCCTCCACCGTCTTCACTACCTGCTGAAACTCCATTCCCTGTTCTTCACATTCCGCAATCTTCAATGCAATCAACGTCTCGCCGATAGATGCCGAGCGGGAGTTAAATACATATATATCCTTCTCTCCATATTCTTCATGATACAGATTCTTCCCAAGCACCGCACTATTATAGGAACCGCTGAGTTCTGCCGACAGTGTAACCGCATATACGTGTTCCTCCTCGCAGTTGTACGCCTCCCTGTAAGTCTCCGGCGACGGGCAGGAAGACTTTGGCCCATTAGGACTCGCCGCAACCTTCTCTAAAAAAGTCTTCTGATCAAAGGTCTCATCATCTACAATATGATAATCATCCACATCAATCGACAATGACGCTGTCACATAATGTCCGGATTCCTTCATCTCCTGAGATAACTCTCCACAACTGTCTACAACAATTCTATAACTCATACCAAACCCTCCCGCAGATACCAAAGTGCGTTATCCGCTTCTATCACATGTAGTTTTTAAAACCACTTAAATCATAGCATATCATACCCACTCTTGGCAAGAGCATACGTGGAGCAAATAATAAGATTCTATTCCTCAAACCGGATTTTCCCGGATATTCCCAACGCCAGCCCCATTTCCGCCATCAAAAACCAAATCGAAGTTCCGCCATAACTTATAAAGGGCAACGTAATTCCTGTTGTCGGAATCAGATTAATCACAACCGCCACATTCAAAATAACCTGAATGGCTATAT
Source organism: uncultured Dorea sp. (assembly GCA_948468495.1). The sequence continues at coordinate 1,255 of CAOKJI010000129.1, forward strand.
GTGCAAAAATACCTGTTGCAATCAGCGCTCCATACATATCCGGAGCATTCTGTGCAATAAACATCAGCCGGTACAAAAGCAGGCCAAACAAAATAAGTACAATAATTGCGCCAAACACCCCAAGTTCCTCGCAGATAATCGAAAGAATCATATCATTCTGCACTTCGGGAATAATCATCTTCTGGGCGCTGTTGCCAAGTCCCTTTCCAAAAAAACCTCCAGAGCCAACTGCATACAGTCCCTGCATAACCTGATATCCCCAGTTTGAAGCATACCGCTCCGGCTGAAGCCATACCAATACACGACGAAGACGGAAATTCCCGCTCATTTCCGGGTTCTGAACTGCCAGTCTCAATATCACGACCACAATCAAAAGGAATATAAAACCTGCAATAACTACCACGATAAAAGGCGCTGTCTTAGGGTGAACTACAAATACCAGAAAACAGGAAATACCCATTACAATGATCGCCGTACTTAAATTCTCGGTCATGATATACACGCAGGCAGCCGCAAATCCTCCCCAGATTAATATATGTACAATTCCCTGCAGAGTATACGCTTCTTTACCAAGCTTACATAATAACAGCGGGATAAATAGAATAATAGCAATCTTCGCCACCTCCGAAGGCTGGAACTGCTGGTCAAAGGGAAGCTGTATCCATCTTCTTGCCCCATTTACCTCCTTCCCCAAAGGCGTCATAACAAGCGCCATCAGGAAAATTGACAGCCAGTACAGCTTTTTTGCATACAATGCGAAGATATGGTAGTCGATACAGGACACAAGATAAGCGCCAACAAAACCGGTAACGCAGAAAAACGCCTGCCGTTTAAAGAAATGCATCCCGTCTTCAAATGTCCTAAGCGCACTATAGGAACTGGTACTGTACAGCATGACCAGTCCAAAACACACCAAAAATATGATGACTGCCAGCAGGCTGTAATCAAAATACTGCACTTTTCTTTTCTTCTTTGCCACGGATTTCGTCCGAACCCTCTCCTGACGCGTACGCGGCATTTGTCTGATATTACTCATAATTATCACACTCCCCAATCCATCTTATTATATCTGGGAAGCGAAATAAATACAACCAATACAAAAAAATATTTCAAAACAGGGTGAACTGTTACAAACAGGCAGGAAGCGTCCATTTTCATTGCTCCCTGCCTGTAAAGTCTTATTTACAGCATTTTCCTGAGTCTCTGATATCAAATTCCGGATTAAATGCATAGAAATTCTTGCTATCTAATCTGTCCTGAACGATTCTGAGGCTTTCACCAAATCTCTGATAATGCACGATTTCCCGTTCCCGCAGAAAACGGATTGGATCGGCTACTTCCGGGTCATTTACCAGACGCAGGATATTATCATAGGTAGTTCTTGCTTTCTGCTCTGCTGCCAAATCTTCATGCAGATCGGTAATTGGGTCTCCTTTGGACTGGAAATAGGTAGACGTCCATGGCGCTCCGCTGGCTGCCTGAGGCCATAATGCCAGCGTATGATCTACATAATATTTATCAAATCCAGAAGCTTTCAGTTCCTCCGGTGTTAAGTCACGAGTCAGTTGATGGACAATCGCACACACCATTTCCATATGCGCCAGTTCTTCTGTACCGATATCTGTCAGGATACCTGTAACTTCTTTGTATGGCATCGTGTAGCGCTGGGACAGATACCGCATAGAAGCTGCCAGCTCGCCATCCGGTCCGCCAAACTGCGAAATAATCACCTGCGCCATTTTTGGATTTGTCTGTGTAATCTTTACTGGATACTGTAGTCTTTTTTCATAATTCCACATATACTAACATCCCCCTTCCTGCCATGGCCATGGGTCGTTAATCCAATTCCATCTGTCACATTCATTAACATCCGCAGTATCAATCGTCAAAGGCCCATAATATCTGGAATATTCCTTCAAAGCCGCTTTCCTGATTCGCTGAAATTCATGAAAATATTCCAGAGCCTCCGTATCGCATGGATGGGTATCCAGGAATAGCTTAACATCATCCACTGCAAAACTTGCCGTATTAATTCGATTCATCAGGTCTCTTCTACAAGGTCTATTATCAGCCATTAGCAGACACCTCCCACTCCCCGAAAGGGTTTATCTAATTCTTCAAATATCGTACCTTGACACAGGGCTTTCTCAGCATCATAAATTTTACGCCACTTTTGCCATGGTACATATGCCATCGCAAGAGGCATTCCTGCTAAAGCATCATAGTCGTCACTGACTGCACAGGACATTTCCATTGTTTCTCTGCACTCTCTGCGGGGCACTTCACAAGAATTTCTAACAGGTTCAAGGGAACTCTGTACTGTTACAATCGTTTCCCTGGCTCCGCCGCAGTTCTGCTGATGATGCCTGTGAGAAACAGCCTGAGGATGGTTTCCACAATTATTTCTTCGCTCATATTCCGGCATGTTATAGCGGTAATTTGGCATACTCATGTACTCCTTTCAAAACATTTACAATACATAGTATGGATTTTCCTAATAAAATGTGAATGAATTCTGGCTGATGAGACAGGGGGATGAGTGAGGACGGATTCAGCCGAAGGCAGCGTTCCCTGCCCATACACAATGCTGGGCACACTCCGGTGAACCCGCTGTCAACATCGTCTAAGAAGCTCAGGAACACCTTCGCTCCTAAGACGATATAGGACAGCGGTTTCACCTCCGTTAAAAACGCCCTTTTATGCATTGTGTATGGGCAGGGAACGCTGCCTTCGGCTGAATCCTGTGTATAGAAAAAGCAGAGCGCCGTCCTCTCTTCTCTTGTGAGGAACAGCGCCCTGCATACATTTCTTAAATCAGTGGATATTTCTTTGTCAGTTCGGCTACGATTGCTTTTGCCGGCTCAATATTTGCTTCGCTTTCTACTACCATGGCAATGGCCTCTGCTATTTTCTCCATATCTGCTTCTACCATACCTCTGGAGGTTACAGCCGGGGTTCCCAAGCGTACGCCGCTGGTTACGAAGGGTGACCTTGGATCATTCGGAACTGTATTTTTATTGCAGGTAATATTGGCGTCGTCCAGGCGTTTCTCAAGCTCCTTTCCCGTCAAATCTTTCCCTCTTAAATCCACCAGCATCAGATGGTTATCCGTACCGCCGGATACGATGTTCACACCTTTTTCCATCAAGGCTTTACATAAGGTCTTCGCATTCTTAATAATCTGCTGCTGATAAATCTTAAATTCTGGCTGCAGGGCTTCCTGAAAGGATACTGCCTTCGCCGCAATCACATGCTCTAAGGGACCTCCCTGGGTTCCTGGAAATATTGCTTTATTAAAATTAAATTTCTTAGCAGCTTCTTCATTGCAGAGAATCAGGCCGCCTCTTGGCCCCCGTAAAGTCTTATGTGTAGTAGTTGTCACTACATCCGCATAGGGAATTGGGCTTGGATGAAGACCTGCCGCAACTAATCCGGCAATATGCGCAATATCCACCATCAGATATGCTCCCGTCTCATCTGCAATCTCTCGGAATTTCTTAAAATCAATGGTTCGCGCATAAGCGCTTGCGCCTGCCAAAATCATCTTTGGTTTCTCTGCCAGCGCTATTTCACGCACCTTATCATAATCAATAAATCCCTCGTCATTCACACCATATGATACAATATTAAAATACTTACCCGAAATATTGACCGGCGAGCCATGACTTAAGTGTCCGCCATGATCCAGATTCATACTCAGCACCTTGTCTCCCGGTTCTAACATGGCGAAAAAGGCTGCCAGATTAGCCTGTGCACCGGAATGCGGCTGTACATTGGCATAATCACAGTCAAATAACTTCTTTGCCCTTTCGATAGCCAGATTCTCAACCACGTCCACGCACTGACATCCGCCGTAATAGCGCTTGCCCGGATATCCTTCCGCATACTTATTGGTCAGCGGGCTTCCCATAGCTGCCATTACAGCCTTGCTCACCCAGTTCTCAGAGGCAATCAGCTCAATATGTGAATTTTGTCTGTCCATTTCGCTCTGAATCGCCTCTGCTATCTCTCTGTCAACTGTCTGAATCTCATCAAATGCGTACATACTCTTCTCCCTTAATCCTTTCCTTTTTGCCTGCTATATTCATTCGGGTTCACACACCTCTGCTCTGCCTTGTGAACCAGGTCATATCCTGCAGACATTTTATTACGAACGCTCTCCAAGCGTTACGGTTACTGTCTGTTCCTCATATTCTCCATTACTTGCCGGAACCTGTATCACAACTTCCACTTCTTCACCCGCGCGGAAATATTTCAGCTGCTCCTGAAGGGTCGCCATACTGTCAATGGTAATTCCGTCAAATTTTGTTATAATACTTCCTTTTGAAATACCGGCTTTGTCTGCTCCGCCTCTCTTAATAACCTCTGCAATATAGACTCCTGTGGGCATATTGTACATCTGAGAGCTGTCTGAAGTAACATCCACGCCCTGGATTCCCAGATACCCCTGCTCGCTTTCAGGAACTTTTGTCCTCGTGGTACGATTCATCAATGTCTGAATCACTTCGTTTGCATCAGAAATCGGAATTGCATACCCCATGCCCTCTACTGCGTTTGCATTTACTTTAACAGTATTAATTCCAATCAATTCTCCGTTGGCATTCAGCAGGGCTCCTCCGCTGTTTCCAGGATTAATAGCCGCGTCTGTCTGAATCAGCTTACTGTCAAATCCTTCCATCTCCAAATCCCGGTTCAGTGCCGACACAATCCCTTTGGTAACGGACTGCCCATAGCCGAGAGCATTTCCAATGGCAATCACCGGCTCTCCAACCTGAAGACTGGTAGAATCCCCAAGGGTAATCGTCTGAATGGCTTCCATTGTAGAACTCTTAATACTGTCAAGTGGCACTGCAACCACCGCCAAATCCTTGGACGGATCGGTGCCCTTTAAGTTTCCTTCTACCGACTCGTCGTCCACAAAGGATACCGTCAG
>CAOKJI010000130.1 GCA_948468495.1 uncultured Dorea sp.
TATAGCACAAGCTTTTCCATTCTTCAATCATTTATCTTCTTGCATTTTTACATTTATCATAATATTCCGCGGAACTTCACTCCTCCAGCAAATCAAAATACACCAACGTCAACGCGGGAACGAGGGGCTGTTCCTTTACAAGATAGCCGGGAAGTTTGCAGCTTCCGAAAAGCTGCCCGTAGACCTGTATCACATCGCCCGCAAGTATCGGCGTATCATTCTCTTCCCGGTCATCCCGCACGATATAGTAGCGCGTAATGCCCTGCCCGTCTTCCCGTCTGCAAAGATAATAAATATTTTCGTCAAAAAGGCCGCCGTCAACCTGCTCCATAACGGTCAGCTCTTCCATAACCGCCGCATTCAGATACGTTTCCTGACTACGCAGCAGCTTCTTATAATCAACGCGCCTGCAGAGTGACCGAAATTCTTCTTCGGTATAATCTGACACTTCTGTCACATCTATAATCACAATTTCGGCATCGACATTATCCGTATTTTCAAGCAAGACTTTCCTGTCGTCCTCTTTTTGGTCGGTGTCATTTTCTTTCTCATCCTCGGAATCATTTTCAATTTCGTTCTCCGTCTCCGGTTCGAACCGGTTTCCATTCTTGGATTCCTTCTCAGGTGCGTCCGACTTTCCGTTCTTCGATTCCTTTTCGGACTCATCCGCAGTTCCGGCTTTCAACTCTTTCTCAGCCTCGTCCGCATATCCGGTTTTCGATTTCTTTCCGGACTCATCCGCAGTTCCGGCCTTCGATTCTTTCTCAGCCTCATCCGCAATTCCGGCTTCAGATTCTTTCTCAGCCTCATCCACAGTTCCGGCTTCAGATTCTTTCTCAGCCTCATCCACAGTTCCGGCTTCAGATTCCTTCTCCGTCTCATCTTCCTTCTCAGCGAAAGGCTGTATATCCAACAGGCTGTCAACCGGAACGACCGTTCCCCCGTATGTCCCATTTTCATCGGACTGCATCGTGCCTGCAGACTGGCCGCTTTCCGCATTCCATTCTGCTTCCACGGACTGCCCATTCTCTGCATCCTGCTCTGTTTCTGCAGTCTTCCCATTCTCCACGTTCTGCTCCGTTTCCGCAGCCTTCCCACTCTCCGCGCTCTGTTCCGTTTCCGCAGTCTTCCCGCTCTCCGCGTTCTGCTTCGCTTCCTCGGACTGTTCTCCTTCTACATTCTGTACCGTCTCCGTGAGCTGTCCGCTTTCTTCCTCTTCCATCACTTTAACGGATTCTACCGCTTCTCCGACGCCGGTCTTATACACCGGCAAATAAACCGACAGATAATAGTATACGCCCGCCCCGCATGCCGCAATCAAAAATAGCAGCAGAAAAAAACCCGCCGGGTTCCGCTTTTGGCGTTTTCTGCAGTTGGGGCATACCTTCGCCGTTTTCGGTATCATCACCTGGCAGTACCGGCATTCTTTCAGCTCCGCTTCTTCCGGAAACCGGTATTCCTGATTTTCCGCCGCTTCCGTTTCTTCTTTTTTCTGTCCGTGTTTCTTCATGAATCCCATAGTTCCTCTCATTCCGCCGCAAAGACCGCGGCATCGTACCTCTTTGTATCTTGCAGTAAATTGCGAATCTTACCCAAAAGTCAGACGCAGGCTGTTAAGCCTGCGTCTATTATACAATAAAATCTTATTTATTTGCCAGATTTTTTTATGGTATCCGGCATACTCTTTTGCCTTACATCCCTTGATATTTCTCTCCGATAAGGCGCATATCGTCCCACTTCGCTTCCATATCCGCCACCAGCTTGAACTGTGTTCTCGCCCGGTCCAGATTATGGCCGTCTCTGTGAATCTTAAAATAAACGTCTCCTTCCAGATAATCCGCAAGGAAGCGGATGCCGCATTCATAAGTCATCAGCTTCGCTCCCATCGGAAGCGTTTCTACTTCCCGCCTGGTCAGGCTTCCGCCGCAGCCTTCCAGATAGCCTTTGGTAAATGTTTCATACAAAGACAAATCCAATTCTATTTTGCTCAGGTCTCGCTCGTCTTCCTCACCCGTGCTCGCTCCAAAGCGAATGGAATCTCCAAAGTCATAATGAGAGAGTCCCGGCATAACGGTATCGAGGTCGATAATGCAGAGCGCTTTTCTGCTCTTTTCATCAAAAAGAATATTGTTCAGCTTCGTATCGTTATGCGTTACCCGAAGAGGAAGCTGTCCGGCCGCGAGCAGGTCCGTCAGCACGGAAGTATCTCTTTCCCTTTCCAGTGCAAATGCGATTTCTTCTCTGACAAGCGACGCCCTGCCCAGTTTGTCCTCCTGCACGGCCTTTTTAAATGCCTGAAATCTCGAAGGCGTATGATGGAAATTCGGAATCGTTTCATGCAGAGTTCCAGCCGGATAGTCCGCTAGCATCCGCTGAAAATTTCCGAATGCCACCGCGCTGTCATAGAAATCTTTCGCACTCTCCACTTTTTCCAGACAGACGGTACGTTCGATAAACAGAAACATTCTCCAGTAATTTCCGTTACTGTCCCGATAATAATTTTCGCCGCCGCGGGTCTTTACGACATTGAGCGTCTCCCGCTCCGGCTCACCGCCCTGGTAACTAATTATATTTCGCAGATACTCCGTCACATTTACGATATTTTCCATGAGCTCAATGGGCTTTTTAAAGATGTCATGATTCATCCGCTGTAAAATGTACTGCTTTTTACCGCCTTCCGGCAACTCATAAACGAGCAGGAAAGTATCGTTGATATGGCCGTTTCCATAGGGTCTTTTCTCGGTCAGAACACCCTTTGCGTCAAACTGCCCAATCGCTTCTTCTATTCTGGCACAAGCCGTATTCTCTGTATTCATAAGCTCTCCTTGCAGCTGAAAATCTTAATTTTTCAGCGTAACCCACTTCATTTCCATCGGTTCCATAGAAAGTTCTTCCACCAGTTTCCCATGTACATACAGCGTCGTCGTTTTAGGTTCTTTCGAATTATTGATGACCGCAATTTTACCCGACTTTTCAAAAACGGCAAGCTCTGTGTCCACATTGGTCACATAGAACTTCTTCATCTCTTCTTCCTGATGCGCCGCGTAATAAATGGCACGCAGTAAGATGCGGCAGTTCTGCGGAGAATAAGGCAGTCCGGCAAAATAAACGCCTCTTCCTTTCCCATATTCATTGACTGTCAGACGGCTGTATTTTCCGTCCATGTTTAAAATCTGGTAGTGTTCTCCCTGCGCATAAATACGGCTCTTTCCTTCTCCAAAATCGATTTCGCCCTCGATATCCTCCAGAATAAAATGTCTGTTATCCATTTCATTATATTTATCCGTGCTCATGGAAAAACCGAGTTCCCTGTCCACACCAAGCACATCGCTCAACTGGAAATAACGTCCTTCATACTGACATGCGCTCGGCTCACCGATGCCGATAAAACCGCCGCCCTCATCCACAAACCGGCGAATCGCGCATACAACCCTTTCATCTTTCCAGTTCTCGGCGCCGCTCCATGCGGTGTATGCGTCTCCTGCGTTAATAATTACTCTGATTGCCGGGTCGATGCCGTTTCTTACCTCATCAAAAGTAATAAACTCCACATCAATCGGCATACCGCTCAAGCACTCGATAACGCCTACATAAGAATAAATCTCCCGATACCACAAAGCATGATGCACCTGATTTGCCATCCATCGCCGCAGATTGCCCCAACAGTTCAGAATCCCGACCTTAAAGGGCGCCGTATAGGACTTCTCTCCCTGCATATTTTCATGAATCTGCCGGAACTCATCCACCACTTTCTGAATCTGCTCAATAAAGCCCGGCCACTCGCTGGCAAGTTTTAAATAGCCTCCATATCCGATTCTGTCCAAAGGCGAACGCAGAATCGCTCTTCTTGCTTTCATCCAGTTATCCTGCGCCTCCCCAATCGGGTCGCCTCCCTCCGTGAAAACATCGGGAAAGAAATAAGGCAGCAGGCGTCCTTCCGTATAACCGACACCCTGAATGTCGGAAATCATGCGGAGCGTAACGCCGTCTCCCACAGAGCCGACTACCGCATCCAGGCCGATATCCTTAAAATATTTTCCGAAAGGCTCCGTTCCAATCCAGTGGTCGCCGAGGAACATCATCGCTTCCTTACCATAACTGTGTACGATATCGACAAGTTCCTTCGCCAGTTTGCTGACCTCTATCTGCTGGAATTCGATAAAATCCTGAAATTGTTTGGACGGAACCCGGAAAATGGAATTGTGATATCCCTGGTCCACTATGTATTCCGGCCGAAACGGATATCCCGCCCATTTTTCAAATTGTTCCAGAATATAGGGACTGACGCTCGCGCTGTAACCGAACCATTCTACAAATTTTTCCCGCTTTTTATCATCGAAAGTCAGCGTAAACTGATGGAAAAAGGTCGTAAAACGCACTACGTCCACATGCGGATTTTCTTCACACCATCTTTTCAGTTTTCCCTTTACATATGCCTGTGTCTTCGGCTGCCTTACGTCATAAGTGAGCTGGTGAGGCGCATCCTGCCAGTCATTTGTAATAAAGTTATACATATGCACCGGGTCCCAAATCAGAAAAGCAAGAAAGCTGACGGTATACTGGTGATAGGGAATGGTTTCAATAACCACTTCCCCGGCTGCTTCGTCATACTCCCATCGTTCCGGCGAGACCACCTCTCCCGTCGTCCGGTCAATTACTTCCCACCACCGTTTGGGATTATCGAGCGTATTCACTTTTAACTGTTCCGTATGAAATCCTTTCATCAGCGCAATGCGCAGTCTGTCGCTCTTTGCCGTCACGCGGTCGCTGATAAGATATTCCTGCTGTATTTCTTCCGGATTTTGCATCGCCCATTCATTATCTTTTCTGGTCGTATAATAAGTCGCATATATTTTGGCATTCTGGCCAAGCAGTTCTTCCGGCATCGTTGTCCCGTCACAGTCCCGCAGCGCATCCGCTCCAAGCAATTCTTTCAGCCGGAGCGTCTCTTCCACCATATCCACGTCTGTCGGCAGCGTCAGCCTGCCTTTGTTTTCCTGCTTCATGTTTCTACCTCCGTTTGTCGCACTTTATTGAAATTTTCTGTTATATAGAAAAAGAAGAAGCAAGATTCCCGCAAGTCCGGCTATCATCGTCAAAAGTCCGACCGGTCCTATATTGCGCTGCCCCATAACGATAAGCGCCATACTCAACACGAAAATCAACAGATAAGCGATTTTTACCATCCATTTCATAGCGTCTCCTCCTTAACCTTTTAATCCGCCGAGGCTCATGCCCTGCGTCAGTTTTTTCTGCACCATAATATATAAAATCAATGTAGGAAGCATGACGATTACGAGTCCCGCATAAAGCTGTCCGTAATTTGCCGCCGCTTTCTGCGCCTGCATGAGCTGCATCAGCCCGACAGGAAGCGTCTTGGCGTCTTTTGTCAGCAGGGTCATCGAAATAATGTATTCATTCCAGAAAGAAAGGAAATTGAACAAAATGACCGTGATGATACTCGGCAGCGCCATCGGCATCATAATCTTTATCATCGTTCTGAAGTAACCGCTGCCGTCCACATAAGCAGCTTCTTCATAATCTCTCGGTATCGTTACAAAAAAGCCCGACAGCAGATAAATGGTAAAAGGCAGCGCAGTTGACGCATAAACGAGTGCGACGATAAACAGATTGTTCAGGAAAAATCCATCTGCTCCAAGTCCTTTTAAAAATTTATCGGCATCCACAAACATTAAGAAAATAGGAACAACGATATAGTTTACATTAATGAACAGACCGCCCATAAAAAGGATGTTTATCAGTTTGCTTCCCCGGAAACGGTATCTCGCGAGCACATATGCCGCGGGCAGCGCAACTACCAGTAAAATCAGAAGCGCCAGTGCCGTAACGAAGATTGAATTCATGAAATACTCGCCCATCTTTGCTTTTTCAAAAGCATCGATGAAGTTCTGGAAATAGATTCCTTTCGGCATCGTCCACGGATTTCCGTAAAATTCGGAATTTTCCTTAATCGACGCCAGAAATACCCACCCCACCGGCACGATGATGCTGACTGCCAGTGTCAGAAGGGCAACATATATAAAAAGCCTGTACAGTGTGTCGAAGCTCATTTCTTTTCTTTTTTTCATATGCTCTCCCCCTTAGAATTCCAACGGTTCCCGTTTGGTCACAAAATTGACGACTGCCGACAGACCAAAAGAGAATAAAAATAC
>CAOKJI010000131.1 GCA_948468495.1 uncultured Dorea sp.
ATGCCACTTTGCGCAGCGTAGAGAAGCTGGTGTACTACCATGATTACCGTATGCCGGTAACAGAAAAGAATGTAAGGCGGGCGATGAATAAAATCGGGGAAGACTTATTTCCCTTATATCTGGAAGTCCGGCGCGCCGATGTGCTGGCACAGAGCATGTACCAAAGGGAAGAGAAGCTGGCGGATATAGATGGAGTAGAGACGCTGTATCAGAAGATTACGGCTGCAGGCCAGTGTGTCACCATCAAAGACCTTGCCGTTACCGGGAAAGACCTGATAGCCGCGGGCATGGAACCGGGCAAAGAGATTGGGGAGACACTGAACCGTCTTTTAGAACTGGTCATTGAGGAGCCAGAGATGAATACAAGAGAAAAACTTTTGAGACGTATTTCTTTATAGATATCAAAATAAAAAGCCAAATGCTAATTATCTCCATAGCGGCCCCGGCCTTTCGTATTCGGATTGCGACTATTGTAGCACTATTGTATGCTGAAAGCAAATTTTAAGCAGTTTCTTCCTCCTGCAATCTAAAAGGGAATAATCAGCCCCTCTCCTTCATACATTGAAAAGAACGGATGAATAAAGGTGCAGGGGTTTTAGTTATGCAAGAATATGAACTGAAAGTACTGGAACAGTATGATGTCAATGTAAAGGGCACCCGAAAGACCAGAGGTGCGTTTTTTTGTGATACGGAACAGGGCTTGTTCCTATTAAAAGAAGCAGGAATATCCGAAAAAAGAGTACCTGCATTATATAGACTAGGGGAATTATTGAAAAAGGCAGGATATGCATATGTAGACCAAATTCTGCCAAATGCGGAAGGCGGCTATATCAGTGTGTCAGAAGACGGAGGCAGATATATTCTAAAACACTGGTATTATGGCAGAGAATGTGACGTTCGCAGAAGCAGAGAACTTTCTCAGGCAGTTAAGAATCTGGCAAGACTGCATCTGATTATGGTAATGCCGGCGGAGGAATATGTATTTCAAGAATCCCATTTAAAGGATATCTATGACAGCCATAACAGGGAACTTCGGAAGGTGCGTAAATTTGTCCGGAGCAGGACGGTTAAGGGGGATTTTGAGCTGCAGTTTCTGAAGGAATACGAATCCTTGTATGAATGGGCGGATGCGGCTGTCAGTGAACTTGAGGCTTCATCGTATGATGAACTGTATTCAGACAGTATTGGGAGCGGATTTCTGGTGCATGGGGAATATAATTATCATAATGTATTGATGACAACAGAAGGGATTGCCACAACGAATTTCGAGAAATTCCGGCGGAATGTACAGGTGGAGGATTTATACTATTTCCTTCGGAAAACAATGGAAAAGCATGGATGGAATATGCATTTGTGTGATTGTATGCTGAATGCTTACAGCGCAATCCGGCCGATTAGTGACAGGGAGATGGAGTATCTGAAGGTTAGATTTATTTATCCAGAGAAATTCTGGAAGATTACAGGTTCCTACTATCGCTCAAATAAGGCATGGATAGCCGTTAAGAATGTAGAGAAATTCCAGACTGCAGTTACGCAGACAGAAGAAAAAAGGCAGCTTTTGAAGGAAATATTTTCCTTCCAGTTATAGAGTATACGCTTGAAAGCCTATTAACCAGAGGCTTTCAGGGATATTTCCTTGACAAACATATAGAAAAGATGTATAACATGAATGAGGCATAATGTTGTAAAGAAACAAGAGGAGGAAATTATACATGAATAAGACAGAATTGGTAGCAGCAATCGCTGAAAAAGCGGAGTTATCCAAGAAGGATTCTGAGAAGGCTTTGACAGCGTTTGTTGAGGTTGTTACAGAAGAACTTCAGAAGGGTGAGAAAGTTCAGTTAGTTGGATTCGGTACTTTTGAAGTAAGCAAGAGAGCAGCCAGAGAGGGAAGGAATCCTCAGACGGGCGATACGATGAAGATAGAAGCTTGTACAGCGCCAAAGTTTAAAGCAGGCAAGGCTTTGAAGGATGCTGTTAACAAATAATTAAGAAGAGATTTGAGTGGGATGTGTATACAGAAGGCATCGGGGTGCTCCCGGTGCCGTTCTTTATATTACTAGGCAATACAGGAACCCTTTTGGAAGGAGGAAGCGATGAGGTTAGATAAATTCTTAAAAGTATCCAGATTAATTAAGCGAAGAACGGTAGCGAACGAGGCCTGTGATGCAGGCAGAGTGCTGGTTAATGGAAGCGTTGCCAAGGCGTCTGTTAAAGTAAAGCCTGGCGATGTGATTGAGATTCAGTTTGGCACGAGGAATGTTAAGGCAGAGGTTCTGGATATTCGGGATACTACGAAAAAGGATGAGGCCAAAGAGTTATTTAAATACTTGTAATAATTATTCACAGCCGGGCATAATTTGGTTAAGAAAGGTTGTGATGATAAATGGAAGAGAAGCGGGTGGGCGGAGCGCACAAACTGGTGGTCAATAACCGTAAGACCAGCCTGGTGACAGGCGTGCTGGATGTGCTTTCTTTTGATTTGAACGAGATACTGCTGGAAACAGAACAGGGAATGTTGATGGTAAAGGGAACGGATATGCATGTAAACCGGCTGAATTTGGAAAAGGGTGAAGTAGATTTGTCGGGAAATATTGACAGCTTTGCTTATTCGGATGTTCATCAGCAGGTTAAGAATGGGGAATCATTCCTTGGCAAACTCTTTCGTTAGGCGGGAAAGTGTGAAGTTATGCAGGGATTGAGAGTGGAAATGATTGCTTTCCTGACGGCTATGCTGACAGGGATGATTGTGGGCTGTGCGTATTTGTGCATCCGGAAGCTGCGCAGAATCATCCGTCATTCCCTGACGGCGGTTGCTGTGGAAGACGGGTTATACTGGACTTGCACAGCCATATATATTTTTGTGCAGATTTATTCGACAAGTAACGGCAGTATCCGCTGGTATTTTGTGATTGGAACAGCGCTGGGACTCTTGATTTTTCTGCTGTTTGGGAAGCTTTTCAGGAAAATAGAAGATGGATTGTATAAAAAAAAGAAATGACAAATCAGAAAAAACTATTGAAATTCATTCCAAAACAAGATAAGGTATTAATATCTATGGTAAGGGGTTAATCTGGCGGGGGCCGGATATGAGGAGTATATAAAATGGGCAGCATCAAACAAAAGAGTCGTGTAATCAGGCGCAGGAGCCGTTTGCATAAGCATAAGAACAGTGTGCTTGGCATAAGCGGCGTCATCCTGTTGCTGGTGGCTGTTGTGTCAGTCAGCAGTATATCGCTTCGTGCGAAGAATGAGTCTTATATGGAACAGGAAGCAGAGTTAGAAGCACAGATTCAGGAAGAAGAAGAGCGAACAGAAGAAATCGAGCAGATGGAAGAATATGTAGGAACGAATGAATACATTGAGCAGACTGCCAGAGATAAGCTTGGTCTCATTTATGAGAATGAGATTATATTTAAGAGAAAGTGACGGAGTACGAAAGAAGAGCATTGGGTGTATTACCCAGTGCTTTTTATGTTGTAATAAATGACTGGAATCAGGGGGGAAGATATGGAAATTGTAAAGGACAGGGAGATATTTTCCAATCCGTATATTATCCAGATGGACAAGTTTGCAGATTCATTAAAGCATTTGTCAGAAACTTTTCTGTATCTGGAGGATTATAAAGGAACATTTACGAAGGATGAAATAGAGGAAATGTTCTTAAGAGTATCGGAGCGGGTTTGTGCAAATTGTGAAAAGAGGAACTGGTGTCTGGGAGAGAACCGGATACACACCTGCCAGATGGTATATGAGATACTCTGTACAGTAGAGGAATATGGAGCGGAACTGAATACAGAAATGAAGAGAAAGCTCCAGAAGAAATGTGACATGGCGCCCAGATTTTTGCGGGAAACGCTGGAGGTTTTTGGAGATGCGAAGCAGAAATTGTTATGGAATAATCGGATTGTACAAAACAGAGAGGGCTGCGCGCTGTCTTTGATTTCTTTCGCAGATATGATTCAAAGAGCTGCAAGAACGCTGGGCGCAGGGATTTTTGCAGATGAGCGGCTGGATAAAAAGATTCGCAGCCAATTAAAACGGGTAGGGGTTCGGGTTATTAGTACAGTATTTTACATGTCTGAAAAGGGGAAATATGAGATACATCTGACTTTGAAGGCGCAGAAAGGCCAGTGCGTGGCGACCAAGGAAGTGGCGAAAATTGTAAGCGCCTGCGCAGGACGGCCCATGTATCCGGAAGCGGGGGAGCAGCCGATTGTCTGGGAGGAGTACAGTACGGTAATCATAAGAGAAGGGGCAAAGTTTCATACGCTTCAGGGGGTAGCAAAAATTGGAAAAGGCTGCGAGCAGATTTCGGGCGATACGTTTCTTATGACGGCTCTTCCCGGAGGCAAGGAAGGAGTTGTCTTGTCAGACGGAATGGGCTCCGGCGAGGAAGCCTTTCGGGAGAGCGCCATGGTGGTGGAAATGATGGAAGAACTTCTGATGGCCGGTTTCCCTATGAAAATGGCGATACAGATGTTAAATACGGCATTGGTGATGGGAAGAGAAGAAGTGTACTTTTCTACAGTTGATATGTGTGTGTTCGACTTGTATGAAGGGAGCTGCGAATTACTGAAGGCCGGCGCTTCTACTACATTTATCCGGTATGCGGACCGGACTGAAAAAATTACTTCCACAACCCTTCCGATTGGCGTAATTCAGAATATTGAGATTGACTGCATCAGCAGGGAACTGCATGACGGGGACTTTGTGATTATGGTGACGGACGGTGTGATGGACGCGCTTCCGGTGGGGGAACAGGAGTCGTTAATTGGAAAATTCATCAGGGGGACCGAGAGTCAGAATCCCAAAGAGATGGCTCATTATATTTTAGAGCAGGTGCTGGAGTGGACAGGGGAAATACCGGTGGACGATATGACGATTATTGTGGTAGGAATATGGGAATTGTAAACAGCAACAAAGGGGTTGCATTTTGGTGGAATAATATGTAAAATAAAATTCAGTCGCACGAATTGAAACGTATATCTTGTGACTAAACATTCATTAATATCAGGAGATTTGAAGAAGAATATTTATGTATGAGAAGATAAAGGCATATGTACAGAAGTACCGTATGATTCAGGACGCAGACATGGTTGTTGCGGGCGTGTCGGGCGGACCGGATTCAATATGTCTTCTTTGTGTTCTGATGAAGCTTCGGGAGGAACTTGGCTTTCGGATAGCTGCGGTTCATGTGAACCACTGTCTCAGGGGAAAGGAAGCTGACAAAGACGAACAGTTTGTCAGGGATTTTTGTCTGGAGAGAGGCGTTTCCTTAAAGGTGGTTCGGGAAGATGTGGCGGATTATGCCAGAGAGCGAAGGATATCTTCTGAAGAGGCAGGGCGTGAAGTGAGGCGAAACGCCTACAGGCTGGCTATGCGGGAGTATGGTGGAACGAAGATAGCGCTTGCGCATCATATGGATGATAACGCAGAGACGATGCTCCTTCATATGGCAAGGGGGACCGGACTTCAGGGAATGGCGGGGATACGACCTGTGTCGGGAGAATATATCCGGCCGCTTTTGATTGTCAGGAAAGCAGAGATTCGGGAATATTTAAGGGCTGCTCATATTTCAAGCTGTGAGGACGCTACGAATCAGGAAGATATCTATGCCAGAAACCGTGTTCGGAACCATGTGCTGCCCTTTCTGGAAGCACAGGTGAATCAGAAAACGGTTGAACATATGTGGGAACTGTCAGAGCAGATGGATATGCTTAAGGGATATATAAACCGGCAGACGGAGAAGCTGTTAGAAAGCTGCGTGACGGTTTTGGACGGGGAATACCTGGTGCATCTAAGAGAATTTGAGGATGCAGATGAGGCGCTGAAACCATTTCTGATTCACAAAGTTCTGGCAGAGGCGGCAGGCCGGGCGAAGGATATCGAGGCTGTTCATATCAGGGCAGTGGCAGAACTGATTCGAAAGCAGAGCGGTAAGAAGGTTATACTTCCTTACGCGCTGGAAGCGAAACGTCAATATAAGGATATTTGTATCCGAAAAAGGAGGGATTTTCCAAAAGGCGGAGACTTCTGGGAAAGGGAAGCGGGACGCCAGGCGGAAAGTAGGATTTGCGGGGCAGACGAGCCGGATAGAATAACTGAGATAAAGAATCTTGTACAGGCTAGAATCTTCAGACGGGAAGAAA
>CAOKJI010000132.1 GCA_948468495.1 uncultured Dorea sp.
ACGTCTCTTAATTGCCCTGCTTCCTATACCATAGCTTTCCGGGCAGGCCAGATAACCTGTGAAAGAAAGTTGAGAAAAAAATAAAAAAATACTTGACGAACGGGGAATGCTGGCATATAATCAAAAACGTTAAAACACTTTCGCAAGTTGAAGCGGCAAAATATTCACACTTCAACTTGTGAAAGTAAAAATAGAGAACACAGGGGACTTATATTATGAAAAAGAAATTATTATCTATGATGCTTGCAGCCGCAATGGTTCTTTCGCTTGCGGCATGCGGAGGCGGTTCAGGGAATGAGAGCAGCGGAAGTGATACGGCGGGAAGCGAAGAGGAGGCAGAGAAGTCTTCTGGTGACAGTTATACAATAGGTATTTGTCAGTTGGTTCAGCATGATGCGCTTGACGCGGCTACGGAAGGATTTAAAGACGCCCTTACGGAATTGTGCGGAGAAGGCAACGTGACGTTTGATGAGCAGAATGCACAGGGCGAGCACAATATGTGCGCTACGATTATTAACCAGTTTGTGTCCGACGGTGTGGATTTGATTCTGGCCAATGCGACAGATCCGCTGACAACAGCAGCGTCGGCAACGGCGGAGATTCCGATTATCGGAACTTCTGTTACGGATTATGCTACGGCTCTTCAGATTGAAGACTGGACCGGGGCAACGGGAATTAATGTATCGGGAACCAGCGACTTAGCGCCGATTGACGAGCAGGAAGCTATGCTGAAAGAGCTTTTGCCAGATGCAAAGACGGTTGGCATTCTGTACTGCTCGGCGGAACCGAATTCCAAGTATCAGGCAGAGCTGTTTGAGGAGGCTCTGAAGGAAGACAATATTGAGTACAAGGAATACACAGCTGCAGATTCTAATGAGATTCAGTCTGTTGTGACAAGCGCGGTTTCGGAAGTGGACGCCATTTACATTCCAACAGATAATACCATGGCGGCAAGTACGGATATCGTGAAGAATGTATGCGTACCGGCAGGGATTCCGGTTATTGCAGGAGAGCAGGGAATCTGCTCCGGGTGTGGAATTGCAACCCTTTCGATTAGTTACTACGATATCGGATACAAGGCTGGCGAGATGGCATACGACGTTCTGGCAAACGGCGCGGATATTTCTTCCATGGATATTGAATTTGCTCCTGAGGTAACAAAGATGTATAACAAAGAAATCTGTGAGGAGCTGAAAATAACCGTACCGGAAGAGTATGAGGCAATAGAGACGGAATAATGGAAGATGATTCGGATTTGAATGGATTAGAATGAGTTTAGAGATTGCAAGAAAGGAATGAGTAGAGATGACAGCATATTTGGCGGCGTTAGATCCTGCAAAATTAATCGGAGCCCTGCCGGGGAATGTGGCGCAGGGCCTGATATGGGGCGTCATGGCGCTGGGCGTGTATATTACCTTCCGTATTCTGGATTTTCCGGATTTGACGGTGGACGGTACGCTGGCAATGGGAGGCGCTGTGGCGGTTATGATGATACAGAAGGGCATGCATCCGGCGCTGGTTCTGATTTTTGCGACGGCGGCGGGGATGCTTGGAGGACTTGCGACTGGAATCCTGCATACAGTTCTGGGGATTCCCGGGATTCTGGCAAGTATCCTGACGCAGATATCATTGTATTCGGTGAATTTGAGAATTATGGGAAAGGCGAATCAGAGTATCGCCATCGGGCAGAAAGGATTAGTTGCTTCTATTAGATTTGTGTCTGCGGATGACAGCTATCTGTTCTTTTTGAAATTGATTGTAATCTGCCTGGCGCTTGTGGCGGTAGTTTACTGGATGTTTGGGACAGAGATTGGTTCGGCAATCCGGGCGACCGGCTGTAATGAACAAATGGCCAGAGCCCAGGGAATTAATACCAATGTGATTAAAGTTATTGCGCTTATGATTTCCAATGGGCTGGTAGGATTAAGCGGGGGCATTTATGCGCAGTATCAGGGCTCGGCGGATGTCAATTCCGGACGCGGAGCGATTGTAATCGGTTTAGCGGCGGTTATTATCAGCGAAGTGATTTTTGGGAAATTATGCGCGGGGCGGAAAATCGCATTTGCCTATACGCTTGCAGCGGTCTTTGTGGGAGCGATACTGTACTATATCACCTATGCGTTTGTGCTGTGGCTGAAGATGCCGTCGGAGTATATGAAGCTGTTTTCTGCAATCGTGGTGGCAGTTTTCCTTGCGATACCGTATCTGAAGGAAAAATATACTGTGAGGCTAAGGAGGGGAAATTATGGCCTATATGTTAGAAATCCACAATCTCCATAAGACTTTTAACAAGGGAACCATCAATGAGAAAATAGCGCTTAACGGTGTGAATCTGCAGCTTAATCCAGGGGATTTCGTTACGATTATCGGGGGAAACGGCGCCGGAAAATCTACGACTCTGAATGCGATTGCAGGGGTGTGGCCGATAGATTTGGGAAGTATTATTATAGATGGAACGGATATTACGAATCTTCCGGAGCATAAGCGGGCCGCTTATCTGGGCCGGGTATTTCAGGACCCCATGACAGGGACGGCGGCTACCATGTCCATTGAGGAGAATCTGGCGATTGCAGCCAGGCGCGGCGAGCGCCGGGGGGCCCGCTGGGGAATTACAAAGAAGGAGCGGAAGGATTATAAGGAGCTGCTTAGCGAGCTGAATCTGGGACTGGAGGAGCGTCTAACCAGCAAGGTTGGACTGCTCTCCGGAGGTCAGAGACAGGCGATTACGCTGCTTATGGCAGCGCTTAAGGAGCCGAAGCTCCTCCTTCTGGATGAACATACGGCGGCGCTGGACCCGAAGACAGCGGCCCGGGTATTGGAGATATCCGACCAGATTATCGGAGAACATCATTTGACGGCTATGATGGTCACTCATAATATGAAGGACGCCATAACCCATGGAAATCGCCTGATTATGATGCATGAAGGCAGAATCATCTATGATGTGGAAGGCGAAGCGAAGAAGAAGTTAAAGGTGGCAGACCTCCTGAAGAAGTTCGAGGAGGCAAGCGGCGGCGAATTTGCAAACGACCGGATGATGCTTGCCAACTAATTCTTTGCATAGCCATTCGGCCGTATTATAAAGTCTGCGTATCAGAACGGGAGACAGGCAGCAGTTCCTTCCATTCGCCGGGTTTTAAAGACTCATCTAATACAATTGAATCCATAGAAATACGTTTCAGAGAAATGACACAGCATCGGACCGCCTTCAGCATACGGCGGATCTGGTGCTTTTTTCCTTCCGTAACTGTAATTCGCCCGAATACTACCGGATGGTCCGGGCGGTTATGGCGGCTCTTTGCCTGTATTTCCGGGTGCAGGGAAGGAAGGACGTCCGACAGAAGGGCAGTTCCGGTAAGTTTCACGCTGGCCGGGGCGGTCAGCGAGCGGGCGCCCTTTAACAGTACTCCCGTTTCCAGCCGCCGGATATCATCGTCAGTGAGCACGCCCATAGCGGCAAATTCGTAAGTCTTTTCCTTCTTTCTGTCAGGATGGGTCATGTCCTGATTCCAGACCCCGTCGTCCGTTATAAATAAAAGACCTTCCGTAGCCCTGTCCAGTCTTCCCACAGGAGAAAGATTCGGGTTATTTAATTCTGTAAAATAGTCCATAACCACAGGGTACCGGTCGTCCCTGCGAGCGCAGACACAGCCATAAGGCTTATAAAACATATAATAGTGATGCATAACAATTCCTCGTATCCTGATTCAATCCGCGTCCTCTGAACTGTATCACAAAATAAAAAATGGTGTCAAGGATAGATTCTCCTTCTTTACTTGTAGAAACAGGTATGTTAAAATGAAGGTGGTAATTGTAACGCTGATAGCAAAGCGGATGACAGGCGTGTAACATAAGATGGAGATTCAGGCATGGATTGTATCGTTATCGGAATAGCCGGAGGTTCTGGCTCAGGGAAGTCTACTTTTACAAACAAGCTGCGTGATCTATACGGAGATAAAGTTACCGTTATTTATCATGATAATTATTACAGACGGAATGATCATCTGTCTCTGGAGGAACGCAGTAAGATTAATTATGACCATCCGGATTCTTTAGAGACGGACATGCTGGTTGAACACATTAAGATGCTCAAGAGAGGCGAGAGTGTTTTGGGACCAGTATATGATTACACTGTGCACAACCGCAAGGATGAGAAGATTGAGATTCGTCCGAATAAGATTATTCTGCTGGAAGGAATCATGGTTCTTCAGAATCCTGAACTGCGTAAGCTGCTGGACATTAAGATTTATGTAGAAGCGGATGCGGATGAGCGGATTTTAAGAAGACTCACGCGGGATGTGAAGGAGCGGGGACGCGACATCGACAGTGTAATTAACCAGTATCTGCAGAGTGTGAAACCGATGCATTATATCTATGTGGAGCCTACGAGAGCTACTGCGGATATTGTCATCAACAGCGGCAAGAATCCAGTTGCTTTTGATCTTGTGAGAACGAAGATTGACAGCTTGCTACAGGAACAACAGATGTGATGCGGGAGAATAGAGATAGAAGAAGATTATCTTTATTCTCTTTATTTATCAGGAGGGAGAAGAATGATTGATTATACAGAAGGCGCAGGGGTGCCATATCATATTCAGACCAGACCGGAGGATGTAGGAGAGTATGTCCTGCTGCCGGGCGACCCGAAGCGCTGTAAAGTGATAGCGCAGTTCCTGGATGATGCGAAGCTGGTTGCCGACAGCCGCGAATTTGTGACTTATACCGGTTATTTAAACGGGGTTAAAGTGAGCGTAACTTCTACAGGGATTGGAGGACCTTCAGCATCCATTGCGATGGAGGAACTGTATCAGTGCGGGGCGAGAACCTTTATTCGGGTAGGAACCTGCGGCGGCATGCAGCTTGACGTCAAAGGCGGAGACGTGGTAATTGCAAGCGGTGCAATCCGCATGGAAGGTACCACGAAAGAATACGCGCCGATTGAATATCCGGCAGTGGCCGATGTAGAAGTCGTTAACGCGTTGAAGCAGGCGGCAGATAAGCTTGGGGCTACAAGTCATATCGGCGTAGTACAATGTAAAGATTCTTTTTATGGTCAGCATGAGCCGGGGAAAAAGCCGGTTGGCTATGAACTTCAGAACAAGTGGAAAGCATGGATAGAATGCGGGGCTCTTGCTTCCGAGATGGAGTCTGCGGCATTATTTATTGTAGGAAGCTGTCTGAGAGCTCGTGTGGGAACGGTACTTCTGGTGATTGCGAACCAGGAAAGAGAAGCGGCAGGATTAGAGAACCTGCAGGTTCATGAGACGGGAAGCGTTGCCGAGATTGCGGTTGAAGCAATGCGTATCTTGATTGAACAGGACAGAAAGTAACAGGGAATTCTTTAAAGAAGGGATTCAGAAAGGGACAAGGATTATGAAAAAGAAATTATTGGCAGGATTATTAGCGGCGGCAATGGTATTCTCTCTTGCGGCGTGCGGCGGTTCAGGCGGCGGCTCTGATGAAGGAAGTTCCGACGATTCCGGAGAAGAAGGCGGCGCAGGTAAGAAGGTTGGTATCGTAACGGATGTTGGCGGTGTGAACGACGGTTCTTTTAACCAGTCTGCATGGGAAGGTGTTTCCAGAGCTGTAGACGAGCTTGGTATTGAGGCGAAATATCTTGAGTCTTCTACAGACGCAGATTATATTCCGAATATCGAGACATTTGTAGATGAAGAATATGACCTGATTATTTGTATCGGATATCAGCTTGCGGATGCGCTCCGCACAGAGGCAGAGGCGAATCCGGACGTGCAGTTTGCGATTGTTGACGACGCTACCTGCGCGGATCTTGACAATGTTGCATGTCTGATGTTTGAGCAGTGTCAGGCTTCTTATCTTGTTGGTTATGTAGCCGGCCTTGTAACCGAGTCCAACAAGATTGGTTTCGTGCTTGGTATGTCTACAGATACAATGAATGAATTTGGTTACGGCTACTGTGCGGGAGCAATTGATGCGAATCCGGACGTAGAAGTACTTCAGACCAATGCAAACAGTTTTGCAGATACGGCAGCCGGCAAGACAGCAGCAAATAATATGATTGCTGAAGGCGCAGACGTAATCTTCCATGCAGCAGGCGGAACAGGTCTTGGCGTGATTGACGCTTGTAAAGAGGCTGGAATCTGGGCAATCGGCGTTGACTCTGACCAGAG
>CAOKJI010000133.1 GCA_948468495.1 uncultured Dorea sp.
CCCACCATCGCCAGTGCGACGATATTGGTACGGTTAAGCTTCCCCGATGGCTGAAAGAACATACTGGGAAAAATCTAGATTTCCAGTTCACCAGCGGAACAGAATTTCCATCGGAACTAAGCGACTATAAGTTGATTATCCACTGCGGCGGCTGTACTTTGAATGAACGAGAAATGAAATACCGGCTGAAATGCGCGGAAGATGCGCAGATTCCGATTACTAATTACGGAACTGCTATTGCATATATGAATGGTATTTTAGAGAGAAGTATTGCCATTTTCCCGGAAATAAGGTCATGAAAACTGTTCATATAAAAAGGAGATTTCCCTGACACATCGGGAATCTCCTTTTTATTCTTATTAAATCTTCTAATTACAAAGCCTTTAACATCTCCACCGCCTTTGTAATGGACTCCGCCTGAAATACAGAGCTCCCGGCAATCAGAACATCTGCGCCGGCATCTACCAGCCTGCGCCCGGTGACAGCCGTCACGCCTCCGTCGATACTGACAGGCACTTTTCTTCCCGCTTCTTCCATGATTTCATGCGCCCGTCGCAGTTTATCATAAATGCTGTTCTCAAAGGGCTGACCGCCGTAGCCGGGTTCCACGCTCATGAGAATGAGTCCGTCAATATGATGAAGAAGGTACTTCATATTCTCTACATCGTAGGCCGGTCCGATTCCAAGCCCTGCCTTTAATCCCGCTTTTTTCACTTCGCGGAGCATATGAATCGGATTGGGGCAGGCGTCAAGCTGGAATGTAACAATGTCCGCTCCGGCTCTTGCGAACATCGGTAAAAATATTTCCGGTCTCACCAGTTCAAAATGCACTGACAGGGGCAGTTTCGTAATCTTTTTCAAATCAGATACCAACTGCGGCCCAAAGGATATATTTTCCACATAGACCCCGTCCATAATATCAATATGTACAAGGTCTGCCCCGGCTCTTTCTGCCTCTAATACCTGTTCTCCAATTCTAGTATAGTCGCATGCCAGAATGGAGGCTGATACTTTTGCCATAATCGTTTCCTCTCTATTTTCTCTTCTTCCCTGCCAGCTTTCCCTGAATAATCTCAACATAAGCCGCTATAATAATCACCACGCCGGTTGCAACATACTGCCAGAAAGTATCTACCCCCGAAGTAATCAGACCAACCTTCAGCGCCGAGAACAGAATCGCACCGATTACGGTTCCTGCAATCGTCCCCCGGCCGCCCGCCATACTGGTCCCGCCGATACACGCCGCGGCAATCGCATTCAGCTCGTATCCGTTACCGGCTGTGGGCTCTCCGCTGGCAAGCTTCGCAATCAGAATCATCGCCGCAAGCCCTGAGCCGATTCCGCAGATAATATACGCTTTAATTTTATTGCTCTTTACCTTAACGCCCGACAGTCTTGTAGCCTCCTCATTTCCGCCAATGGCATACACATAATTTCCAAAACATGTATATTTCAG
The DNA here is from genome assembly GCA_948468495.1 of uncultured Dorea sp. The sequence continues at coordinate 1,457 of CAOKJI010000133.1, forward strand.
TAAAATGTGCGCAATCACCGCAAAAACCAGAAGAACCACAACCGAGCTTCTCAAACCCACAGAAATCTTACCATAAAATACGCTCCGAAACGCCGAATCTACTCCGGACACAGGAAAACCCTCGGTCACAATATAAGCAATTCCTCTGAAAATCGACATAGAACCCATGGTGGCAATAAAAGGCTGCAGCTTCATACAGGAAACCATGAACCCATTCGCCGCCCCAAGCGCTGCGCTGAGCGCCAGGGATATGACAGTCACTCCCAGCACATTCATTCCCCCGGAAGACAGCTTTGCCGCCGTAACCGCCGTCAGCGCCAGCACGGATCCGACGGATAAATCAATACCTCCGGTTATAATCACGAATGTCATTCCGATTCCCATAAGTCCGTAAATAACAGACTGTTCAATGATATCACTGATATTAAAAATAGAAATATAAATCGGATTAATCATTGTAAATACGATTACGATAACAACCAGAGCAGCCAGCAGTGTCAATTCCCGCTCCAGATTTTTCCATTTGTTCTTCATCTCTTTATCCCTCGTTTCCTTCTAATGCATATGTTAATATTCTCTGCTCATCAAACTCATCCCGCGAAAGCTCTGCCACAATCCTTCCATCCTTCATCACAAACAGCCTGTCGCTCATTCCCATAACCTCGGTCAGCTCCGAAGAAACCATGATAATTGATTTTCCCTCCTCTAAAAGCTCTTCCATCAATGCGTAAATCTCTGCTTTCGCTCCCACGTCAATTCCCTTTGTCGGTTCATCAAAAATCATAATGTCGCCGGACGCAGACAGCCACTTGCCAAGAACATCCTTGTGCTGATTGCCTCCAGTCAGATTGGCCGTCATAAAATTCGGATCATTCGGCCTTAAATTCACTGACCCCAGTATTTCTTCCGCTCTTACAAGCTTTTTCTTATGATTCACAAAAATACCCTTCACGAATTTTTCCAGAGAAGCTAACGCCATATTCTGCCCGTTACTCAGGTTATAGTTAAAGCCCTGACGCTTGCGGTCCTCAGGAATCAGAGCTATTCCTTCTTTTACCGCATCCGCAGGAGTCTTGATATCCGCATCTTTTCCATGAACAATAATCTTTCCCGCTCTTTTCCTGTCTGCTCCAAACACCGCTCGCATAACGTCCGTTCTTCCCGCCCCAATCAGTCCGAAAAATCCAAGAATCTCTCCCTGATACAGATTAAAACTCACATCTTCCACATGGTTCCCGGCATCTAAGCCGTCTACTCGGAGAACCTCTGTGGATTTGTCCGCTCTGGAAGGCTTCTGGCGGGTCGCAAACATCTCCACGTCTCTTCCTACCATACTGTATATCAGTTTTTCCTTCGTCATGCCTTCCATCTCAAAGGTACCGATATACTGTCCGTCCCGCATAACCGTAGCCCTGTCTGCAATCCGGAATATTTCATCCAGCCTGTGGCTGATATACAGAATCGTAATTCCCTTTTCTTTTAGTTCCTCAATAATGTCAAATAAATTCTCTGTCTCCCTTGTGCTGAGAGAAGCAGTCGGCTCATCCAGCGAAAGCACTCTGGAATCCAGATACAGCGCCTTCGCAATCTGCAATATCTGCATCTCGCCATTGCTCAATTCTCCCGTCTTATCCGTAGGCTTAATCGTACAGTGAAGCCTGTCTAAAATCTTTGCCACGTCCTGATTCAGCTTTTTCAAATCAATCAGGCTGCCTTTGCGCGGCTCATTTCCCAACGCGATATTCTGTGCAACCGTCATCTCCGGAACCATGTTGATTTCCTGATGCACTTTTGCAATTCCGAATTTTATAGCGTCATTCGCTGTGGAAAATGCCATCTTCTCGCCGCCAATCAGAAGTTCCCCTTCCGTAGGCTGATAAATTCCATGCAGAATATTCAACAAAGTAGATTTACCTGCTCCATTTTCCCCCAAAATTGCATGTGTCTCTCCCTGTCTGATTGTGAAATTAATATCATTTAACGCTTTTACTCCCGGAAATTCTTTCGATATATGTTTAAATTCTATAAAATTATTCACAGGCGTCCTCTCCTCCTTGTGCTGTTTTCTGGAAAAATGTGTAAAATAACAGGGGCAGCCACCAATTTCGCGATTGCCCCCTCTTTTTTTGTATGGGTATATTATTTACTGTACTCTTTTACCCATTCAATATCTTTCCAGCCAATAATTTCAGCCTCCGGCGTATCAATATTCTCACTGGACATACCGGCTACAGGAGTGGTAATATTTTCCGGAAGATTCTCCCCGGCCAGTACTCTGACAGCCTCAACCAGAGAAATCTTACCTACATAATGCGGGAAATTATTGGACGTATAATCTAAGTCACCGTCCTTAATTGATGTAAGCGCTTCTGAAATTGCATCCGTTCCGCCCACAATTACCTCTCCAAGCTTATCCGCGCCCCGGACAGCCTCTACGACGCCCATTGCCATCGTGTCGTTATTACAGTAGATTCCTTTCAAATCCGGATATGCTTTCAGCATGGTATCCGCAACGTCCTTTGCCTTCGAGCGGTCCCAGTCGCCGTTCTGCACGTCTACTACTTCAATATCCAGATTGTTATCCTTGAAATAATCAGAAAATCCGTCTGTACGGGCCGGTGTAATCGGATTGCTTGCAATTCCGGTAATCACTGCAACCTGGCCGCCTTCCCCGCCAATCTGCTCTGCAAAATACTCGCCGGCAGCCTGCCCCTCTGCATACGCGTTAGACCCTACGCAGATATCTACATACGGCTCATCCTTGAACTCAACCCAGATTGGGATTACCGGAATCCCGGCTTCCTGTGCCCGCTCAATGCCAGGAACACAGTTTGAATCCGTAATCGGTCCTACAATGATGGCGTCATAGCCTTTGTTAACCATATCCGTCATAATCGACAATTGTCCTTCATAATCCGTCTCGCCCTGTGGAGATACGGTATCCAGTTTAACCTGGAATCCGGCTGCATTGATTTTGTCAACCTCTTCCTGTATTCCATCATCCACCATCTGCCAGAACTCATTCTCCAGCGCCTTAGGGATAAATCCAATCGTCAAATCTCTATCCGGAACCAGAACCTCCGTTCCCCATAACTCGTCCACAAGCTCCATATAATCTACTGTGTCTGACATGGAGCCATAATCCCACTGCTTCCCGTCCCCGGAATCCGCTGTCTCTTCCGCCTTCTTTTCTGCGCTGGTATCTGCGTCTGCCTCATTCGCGCTGTTCCCACAGCCAGCCATTGATACAGTCATCACTGTACAGATTGCTAACGCCGCTAATGTTGCCAGTCTCTTCTTCATGTTTTACACCCTCCTTGGTTTTGGTTTTTATATGCTGTGATATTTCACGCAGCTTCAACTGATTTCCAGACCATTTCCCAGGATGGATGCACACATAACTTTACATCAGATTCCCAGCCGGTCCGCCATTTCTATTACGCTGACCATCGTGCTCTGGTCTGTAATCAGCGTATCCAGATATCCCCCGTTCAAAGCTCCTAATATAGAAGCAACCTTGTAATCTCCATTTGCAATGCCCACAACATTCTTATGCTGCTTTATTTCCTCTAAGCTCACCTTAACAAATCTGTCACACAGGGGATTCTTGCTTATATTTCCATATATATCATAAAAATTTGAACAGATATCTCCGCACACGTTACTGCTTTTCAATTCTTTGATTGTCTCCATGTCATATCTCATACTGGATTTGCTGGCAGCCGTATTGGGCGTCGGCCCGATTCCTACCAATGTCAAATCGGAGTCCCTTGCCTTATCAACGATAAATGTATAGGAAGCGTCTTTCATAATACTCTGCGCCGTTTCCGCCGTCTCACACATAAAAGGCGCGTTCATAACATAACCCGTCCCCTTATATTTCCGAAGGAGGTTCTGCGCAATTGTGTTCGGCTGCATCTGCATTCCGATTGTTCCCTGCGCTCCCAGCAAGGTATATACTTCAATATCCTTAATAAAATTATTGCCGGTTAAATAATCAACCAGAATTTCAAGCGTAGCTCCCCATGTCAGGGAAATCTTAATTCCGTCGAACATCATACTGTCTACCATACGGGCCGCCGCATAAGCCACATCATGACAGCTTCCGGAGAAAGATGAGGCAATCTTAATATTGTTCAGATGAAATCGTTCCTTTGCCATCTCTTCTAATTCCAGTATCCCAATTGTATTATTCCTGTCGATAATATCAATCCGGACAATTCCCTCGTCCACCGCCTCTTTCAGAAGCTTGTTCAGCGTTACTCTGGATACATTCAGCGCGTCTGCTATATCTGCCAGCTTCATATCCTTCTTATAATAATAGTATGCCGCCTTAACCTTTAAATCATGTTTATAATCCTGCGATAATGCCATCATATCCTCCTTCTGATAATGGAAATATTCCATAATTACTTTTTTCGACTTAAATAATTTTTCAATATGTATACTTAACGAACTGCTAATGTTCATTATAATACATTATTTAAACAGTACTTCCGAAGGTAGAATTTGTCAATATTCTTTTCAGGATTTCATTTATTAACTACATTTACTAATATGAATTTTTTATTATTGTCCAGCACATT
>CAOKJI010000134.1 GCA_948468495.1 uncultured Dorea sp.
GAACAGTCTAATCTCCGGCTCACCTTCCTCATTCTTAATAATCGCCGTCGGAATCCGCAATGTATTCACCGAGCCGGAATGAATCCTGGCCATCGCTTCTCCCTGTTCAATTAACTCTTCTATTACAACGCCATTCTTCCTGTAAGATGCATGCGCATCCTCTACCGTATCATACATGGCGATATTTTCAATCCTCACAGCAGTCCCAAAAGCCGCATAAACCGGCTTGACCACATAATTCTCATGACGGGCTGCAAATTCCTCTAAGTTCTTTAAGTTCTCCTGCGTCGGTTCCTCGCCCTTTTTAACCCGAATCACTTCCCGTTTAAACATATCCTGGAACTTCTTATAAGTCCTGTACTTATTCTCCAGAAGGTCCGTATTCTTCCTCTGGTTCATACGGGGATAAAAACTCAGCCGAATCCCCTCTGTAATAAAGGAATTCCGGTACTCCGAATCCTGCCCCTCATACCCAAAAAGAAAATACTCGCTATAATAAGAGCCATATTTAAAAAGGCTCCAAATCATATCCCGCTTTAAAGAGCGCAGATATCTCCGGTTTTCAAAAGCCTCCGGCCCTTTATATTTCTCAATAATCCCGTCCATCTCATTCTTCTTCCGATGATAATAAGAAGCCTTCCGGTACCAGCTCTTAAACCGGATTTTATAATATATTTTCCTTCGATACTTCCGAAACATCCTAATTCCCCCACCACACCCAAAATATGCCGCCATACCAAACAGGCACAGCGGCATATTTTGCTGCTTATATTTTATTCTTTTACAGTCTTTCTCTTAGCGATTTTCTTCTTCTTTGTAGCCGGGCGGAACATATTAATACGCACGCGGTGTGTAGAATCACGCTGGAAGGACTCCTCGTAAACACGAATGTATCCTGTATCCTGAATCAGCCACTGTCCGTCAACTTTCACATACTTATCTGTGTAGATTGCCGTACCATTGATTCCCAGTCCCTCATACGGGTCGCCCTTGTCAAAGATCAGTTCATCCCGAAGATACCACTTGCCGTAAGCAACAGTGTCGCTCTCGAACCAAATCTGTGGGTTATGTCCCTGATGCAGCGTAATCTCTGTCTTTGGCATCGTACTGGAAATATAATCCGTAACTTCCTTCGGTCCATGGAATTTGAGCTTTCCGTCAGAGTAGGAGGTCTCAATATCCGGCGCCATGGTAGCCGCAAATGCTTCCCAGTCCTTCGTATCCATAGCGTAGAGATATCTGCTCTTCAACTCTTTGATTGCCTGTACATCCTTCAACTGCTGTAATTCTTTTTCTAACGCTTCAAGGCGTTCTTCAACTGTCATAATATTCAATTCCTTTCTGCAATATTAAACCTGTCTTCCAACTGCATACGCATCAGCAGTTGCATCAATTCCCATGCCAACCTTCTTCGCATCGCCGATGATATCGTAAGCGATTCCTAACTCGTCGCACTTAGCAGTAAGCGCTTCCGTAGGACGGGAAGTCGTTCCAATCGCAACAACCAGAGTATCAAAATGACGTGTCTTCTCGCTGGTCTTTCTGGACTTATCGGTAAATTTATAGGTAATCTCATGATCTCCGATGGCTGTAACATTGCTGCGGATACTCTTCTGAATCGTCTTGCCAGGATACTCGATATCCATAAACATGGTACGCAGCATACCCATCTTATTTCCTACGCGCTTCTTATCCATAACACGTACGTCTTTTACGCCCTTGTCAATCAGGAACTGAGCTGTCTCACAGCCAATCATGCCGCCGCCAAGGATAAGGACTTCGCCTTTTGCCTCTGCTTTTCCAGTTAAAATGTCTTCTGCTGAAACAACATCTGCGCCGTCAATTCCCGGAATCTCCGGCTTCACATACTCAGAACCGGTAGCAATGATTACATGATCCGGCTTCACTTCAGCAATCAATTCCGGTGTTACAGTTGTACCTGTCTTAATCTCAATTCCCTGTCTCTTACAGTTCTCAGCCTCCCAGAGAGCAGCGTTTGTAAACTCCTGTTTTCTTGGAGCCTTACCAGCTAAGATAAATCTTCCTCCCAGGCCTTCGGATGCTTCATAAATGGTCGGATTGTGTCCACGTCTCTTCAGAACCTGAGCGATAATCATACCACCCATACCGCCTCCGATAACCATTACGTTCTTCGGAGTCGCAGCCTCTGGCATTCCTTCAAACTCCAGACAGAGTCCCGGATTCCTTGTACATGTAATATGAGTAGCCTTCGGGTCAATAACCTTGTCATAGCATCCTTCAGAACATCCGATACAGCGGCGGATCTCAGCGTCACGTCCCTCTTTTGCTTTGGTACACCACTGATTATCAGCCAGCTGGCCTCTTCCGACTGCAATCATATCAATCTTGCCTTCGCGGATTAACTCGTCTGCCAGCGCCGGCATATTTACACGTCCGACACCGATAACCGGAATCTTAACGCCCTTCTTAACAGCAGCTATATTATCCATATTGAAGCCTGGCTCCAAGTTATATGGCGGAACTTCATATACGGTTGCAAGACTGCGCGCATTTCCTCTTGAAAGGTTCACTGCATCTACGCCTGCGTCTGCCGCCCAGTTGATAAACTCAATCGTCTCTTCTACTGTGGTATTCTTCGGCATCATCTCGTCGATTGCATCCAGACGCATAATCAGCGGCATATCCTCCGGCATGTTCGCACGCATCTCGCGGATAACTTCCAGACTGAAACGGCACCGGTTCTCTAAACTCTGATTGCCGTACTCGTCTGTACGGTTGTTCAGCGACGCATTCATAAATTCATGAGGCAGATAGGTATGTGCCGAATGGAACTCCAGCGCGTCAAATCCCGCCTCTACCGCATACTTCGCAGAGATACCGAACTGTTTGATAATCTCATGGATACGCTCAGCGCTGATGGTGTCCGGCGTCTCTACTACATTCGTCTTATCAAAGAACTCTTCCGGAACAAATCCGCCATGCCAGATCTGTACGGCAGCCTTTCCTCCGTTGTCATGAATCGCCTTTGTAATCTTCTTCAACTGTTCTCTGTGGTGCTCGTTATACAGTCCAAGGTAGATTGTTGCATGGCATTCTGAACAGATAGACGCAATCTCCACAATATTCAGTCCGCATCCGCCTGCTGCAATCGCTGCGTGATATCCCGGAAGATCCTCTGCCACATCATGCTTGCCTTTTGCCATCTTGGTAGCCATACCTGGCAGCACAACTCTGTTCTTTAATTCCAGCCCTCTTAATTTAATAGGTGAAAACAATGCATCATAACTCATTTGCCAAATCATCCTCTCTTCATTAATTTTGTGAATCATTGTCCCGCTATACAGTCCGGCAGATACGGGAATTATCTGTCTGATTATGCGGAAACGTATCGGTTTATTATTTCATAGTGACGAATCGTGATGAACTTATTATTCTATTTCCTAAAATAATATGCTCTTAAGACTTGTCTAAATTTTAACACCAACCCCCAGGTCATGTAGGTACAAAAAGCTAATTATAATGCATAAACAACGTACAAAAAATCAAATTTTCATGTCACTTTTATCCAATATAATACCCGTCACCCTTGATTTTTGTAGTAAAATTCAACAAAATGTCCTTCTATCCAGTAGGATTTTCTCACCATTTCTTTTGAAAATGTAGATTATTTGACAAAAAAATGTGATGTGACGCCATCTTTATTCGTTTATAATTAATATCAATAATAGTTCAGGAGGGAATAATATGATAACAGATATGAAAAATTCGAAGCTTTTCAGTCCCCTTAAATTAGGAAAGACCACGCTGAAGAACCGTATAGCAATGGCCCCTATGAGCATGGATTACGAAGCCGCTGACGGAACCGTTCCGAAGAAGCTGGCTGATATTTTCGTGCGTCGTGCTGAGGGCGGTACTGGATACGTAGTAATTGACGCCGTAACCGTTGACCACAAATACCTTTATATCGGTAATACTACATCATTAGATAAGGACAGCCTGGTTCCACAGTTTAAAGAATTTGCAGATCGTGTCAGGGAAGCCGGCAGCGTTCTGATTCCGCAGATCATTCATCCAGGCCCGGAATCTATCTGCGGCTACCGCAAGGTTGCTCCATTAGGACCGTCCGCTAATGTAAATGCCAACTGCCATGTAAGCCGTCCGATTTCTATTAAAGAAATCCAAAAGATCGTAAAACAGTACGGACAGGCAGCCCGCAGAGCCGAAGAAGCAGGCTGCGGAGGTATTTCGCTTCACTGTGCCCACGCTTATATGCTTCCAGGTTCTTTCCTTTCTCCGCTTCGGAATAAGAGAATGGATGAATATGGCGGAGGACTGGATAACCGCGCAAGATTTATTCTTGAGATTATTGAAGAAGTTAGGAAGAACGTCAGCCCTGATTTCCCGTTAATTTTAAGAATCTCCGGCGACGAGCGCATGATCGGCGGCAATTCTCTTGAGGATATGTTGTATCTTGCTCCTAAGTTTGAAGCCGCGGGAATTGATATGCTGGAAATTTCCGGCGGTACACAGTACGAAGGCTTAGAGCACATCATTCCAAGCCAGAATAAGACCATCGGCGTCAATGTACACGAAGCGTCCGAGATTAAAAAAGTTGTAAATATCCCTGTTTATGTGGCAGGTAAGATTAATGATATCCGTTATGCCGCTGATATCGTAGAACGCGGTCTGGTTGACGGCGTTTCCATCGGACGCCCGCTTCTCTCCGACCCGGATCTCTGTAAAAAGGCTTATGAGAACAGATTTGACGACATTACTCCCTGCGCAAGCTGCGGCGGAAGCTGCATAAGCCGGAGCGAGGCATTCCCACAGTGCAGATGCCATATCAATCCAAGAGTCGGAAGAGAGTATGATTTCCCGGAGGTTCCCGCTGAGAAATCCAAGAAAGTGCTGGTTGTAGGCGCAGGTCCTGCCGGAATGATGGCTGCTGTTACTGCTGCCGAAAGGGGACATCAGGTTACCGTATGGGAAGCTGACAAGAAGATCGGCGGACAGTTGAACCTTGCTGTAGTTGCACCCGGCAAGCAGGAAATGACCAAATGGATGGTACACTTAAATTACCGCGCGAAGAAAGCCGGCGTAACCTTTGAATTTGGCAAGGAAGGTACCGTTGAGGCTGTAAAAGAATTCGCTCCTGAAGCAGTGATTGTCGCTACCGGAGCCAGACCATTAGTTCCGCCGATTAAAGGAACTAAGGATTATCCGGTCCGTACGGCCCATGATTTCCTGAGAGGCAAATTCGTGATTCCAAGAGGACGCGTCTGCGTACTGGGCGGCGGAGCCGTTGCATGCGAGACCGCCGAGGTGGTTCTCGAGAATGCACGTCCAAATTCTTACACGAAGGGATTTGAGGCAAGCATTGGCGACGTAGAGGTAACTCTGATTGAGATGCTGCCGCAGCTTCTTACCAATGTCTGCGCGCCAAACCGCACACCGCTGATTCGCAAGTTAAAGAGCAGAGGCGTTAATATTAATGTTAATACTAAGATTCTGGAAGTAACTGACCACGATGTAAAAGTACAGCGGGCAGACGGAACAGAAGAATGGCTCCGGGGCTTTGACTATGTACTCTTCGGACTCGGCTCTAGGAATTACGACCCGCTTTCTGAAGAGCTTAAGAATTTCATCCCCGAAGTATACGCTGTAGGCGACTCCGTAAGGGCACGTCAGGCAAGCTTCGCGATGTGGGAAGGCTTTGAAGCAGCATATAAATTATAGATTTAAGATAGGAGGTGCCGTATATGGCAGCCGTAGCAAGGCCTCTGAAGAAAAAAGAAAGAGAACGTATCCTGGAAGTAGTTTTAAATGCCCATAAGCAGCAGTATACGCCGGAACTTCTCTGTGAATTTCAGAAGATCGTCGAAACCAAATATTACTATTGGTGGCTGATGGATATGAAAAAAGAAGAATATGCCTTGGAACTTTTTACAGAAGATTTCCGCTGTTATCACAATGGACAGTTAGCAGCAAAAGATCCTCTGACTCAGGCAAAGCACGCTAAATGGAGCAATCT
>CAOKJI010000135.1 GCA_948468495.1 uncultured Dorea sp.
GCCGGTGAACCGCGTCGCGGAAAGGTGTGCGGGAAATTCCAAGTTCTTTGGAAAGCCTGGTCTCAGAATATATCGTATTATAGGAAAGCTTCTGGCTGGCAATTAGACTCTTTAAATGTTCATAGGCCTGTTCATTGAGAGAAATCATCGTTCATCCTCCTCTTAGGTCTATTTTACCATATCTTTTCACTAATTCCCACAGAAATTAAACAAATGCTCACATTCACACGTTGCCATGCATCCGGAAGAAGTTGTCAGCGGCAGGTTCTGTAGGTATGTAGCGTTTTTCTTTCATTCAATGAGTCTCTTAAATACCTTGCTTCCTACGCCGCAGTTTGTAGACCGGCGCAGGCGAAGTTGGAATTGTAACAGTTTATCTACCGCGTCCGCCCCGGTAACCACCTCCGCCGCCATTACCGCCGCCGTTTCCAGCGCCATAGCAATTGCCGCCGCCGTTACCGCCGCAATAACCATTGCCACCGCCGTAGCCTCCGCCATTTCCAGTAGCATAGTTGTCGCAGATGCCGTCTCCGTTATCATCCACATAGTTGCCACCGCCGCCAGCGCCATTTCCGGCCGTACCCCAATTATCACAGATACCATCGCCGTTATTGTCGACATAGTTGCCGCCACCGCCAGCACCAGCTCCGTATCCTGCCGAAGAGCCGCGGTAATCGCAGATACCGTCGCCGTTCGTATCGGTGTAGAAGCAGTCGCTTCCGGCGTAGTCGCAGATGCCGTCTCCATTTTTATCTATAATATTCTGAGGCTGCATCGGGCAGGGCGCAAAGTTGGTGCTGGGTTCAATAGACAGCAGTAATGCGGCTGCCAGGGTTCCGGTTAACATTCCTCTTATCATTTTGGTTTCCTCCTTCATGTTAACAATTATTATGCTGTTCTATCATATAATACGAATCAGGACAGCAAATCCTTGCAATAAATTAAAATTTTTTCCAATTATTTCCGACAGGGCAGCGCGGCCACATAGACGGGAATTTTCAGCGATATTATGTCGTATAAAATGAGTTTGAGCATGTTAATTAAATAACTAACAAACCCAGTGTTTATAGGGATTTTTACCAATTTTGAAGCGTGTTTTTTAGTGAAAACAGAGAAAGAAATTTTAGGGATTGACCGGTATACCGGTATGCAGTACAATGAAATCAGAAAGAAACAAAGCAACAGAAAATGACAGTATAAACGGTGGATATGAACACAAATAAACAACTGTCATTTATCAAATCAAAGAAAAGGAGATGTGCAGTATGAAATTAGGATTTATTGGACTGGGTATCATGGGAAGGCCGATGGCAAAGAATTTGCTGAAGGCAGGAGTGGAGCTTCTGGTTGCGGATTTGAACAAGGAAGCTGTAGCAGACGTGGTAGCAGCCGGAGCGAAGGAGGCTTCTTATACGGAGATTGGCGAACAGTGCGAGAGAATTATTATCATGGTTCCAAGCGGAGCGATTTCCAAGTCTATTCTGTTCGGCGAGGGCGGCGTTGCTTCTACTGTAAAAAAAGGAGCCGTTGTCTGTGATATGAGTTCTGTTACTCCGGTGGAGTCTCAGGAGTGTTACGAGGGCTTGAAAAAGCTTGGCGTTGGTTTTGTGGATGCGCCGGTATCCGGCGGGGAGCCGGGAGCAGTGGCTGGTTCTCTCGCTATTATGGCAGGCGGGGATCAGGAAGACTTTGACGCGATGAAGGAATATTTTGATATTCTTGGTAATTCTGCTCTGTTAATCGGGCCTTCCGGAAGCGGAAGCGTTACTAAGCTGGCGAACCAGATTATTGTAAATAATAATATTGCAGTAGTTTCGGAGGCATTTGTTCTTGCGGCGAAAGCGGGCGCAGATCCGGAGAAGGTATATCAGGCAATCCGCGGCGGACTTGCGGGAAGCGCTGTGCTGGACGCTAAGATTCCGATGATTATTGAGCGGAATTTCAAACCGGGCGGACCAATCCGTATTAATCATAAGGATATCAAGAATGTGGTAAATACGGCGCATGCTATTGACGTGCCGATTCCTTATACAGCGCAGCTTTACGAGATTCTTCAGACACTGAAGATTCATGGTCATATGGAAGACGACCATGGCGGAATCGTACAGTATTTTGAGAAACTTGCCGACGTAGAGGTTAAGAAAGTGGATTAATTCAGTTAGGCTTAAGAAGACAGCCTGGCAGGCGGCATATTCCTGCCAGCCAGGTATAAAAAAGGAGGTCTTGGTAAAGATGGCGTTACATGCAGAGGTATTATCTACCTATAAGAAGATTGACGAGGCGTATGTGGATGAGTTGTTAAATAAGGAAATAGCGGCAAACAACAAGAAAATTGTGGTTTTGGACGACGATCCTACCGGAGTTCAGACGGTGCATGACATTTCTGTATATACCAATTGGGAGAAGGACAGTATCCGTCAGGGATTTGAGGAGGAGAATCACCTGTTCTATGTGCTGACCAATTCCAGAGGATTTACGACAGAGCAGACAACGAAAGCTCACAATGAGATTGCAGCGGTTGTGGATGAAGTGGCGAAGGAAACGGGGAAGGAGTACATTTTCATCAGCAGAAGCGACAGTACGCTTCGGGGACATTTTCCGCTGGAGACGGAGATTCTGAAGGAGAACTATGAGAAAAATACAGGCAAGACCATAGACGGAGAGATTCTGTGTCCGTTTTTTAAAGAAGGCGGCCGTTTTACCCTGGATAATGTTCATTATGTGAAATATGGCGACGAGCTGGTTCCTGCCAATGAGACGGAATTTGCGAAAGATAAGACATTTGGTTATAGTGCGAATACGATGCCGGAGTATGTGGAGGAGAAAACAAAAGGCGCATACCGGGCTTCGGATGTGACATGTATTTCTCTGGAAGATATTCATAATGTGGATATTGACAAGATTGAATCGCAGCTTATGGCTGTGAAGGATTTCAATAAGATTGTGGTAAATGCAGTAGATTATGTGGATGTGAAGGTGTTCTGTGTTGCTCTGTACCGGGCTATGGCTAAGGGCAAGGTATTTATGTTCCGCACTGCGGCTGCAATCGTGAAGGTGATGGGCGGCGTGTCTGACCAGCCGCTGCTTACCAGAGAGCAGATGGTAGTGAAAGAGACGGCTAACGGAGGAATCGTGGTAGTTGGTTCTCATACTGATAAGACGACAAAGCAGGTAGAATGTCTGAAGGAACTTACGGATATTGAATTTATCGAGCTGGATGCTACGCTGGTCAAAGACGATGCCGCATTTGAGGCTGAGGTGAAGAGATGTCTGGCTGCGGAAGAAGCATGTATTCGGGCAGGAAAGACCGTATGCTGTTATACAACAAGAGCCCTGATTACTGCAGATACGGGAGACAAAGAGGATGAGCTGCGGCTTTCCGTTAAGATTTCCGACGCGGTTCAGTCTCTGGTTGGACGGCTTGGTATTACGCCCAGCTTCGTCATTGCCAAGGGAGGGATTACTTCAAGCGACGTAGGAACCAAAGCGCTGGCAGTAAAGAAGGCGAACGTACTGGGGCAGATTCGGCCGGGGATTCCTGTGTGGCAGACAGGAGAAGAAAGTAAGTTCCCGATGACGCCGTATATTATCTTTCCCGGTAATGTAGGAGAGATTACAACCTTAAAGGAAGCAGTTGAGGTGCTGACGAACAAGTAATTGTTAAAATAAACAAAATCAAACATTAATTTTTAGTAATTGTTCCAAAAAATTAGAATATAAAATAGTTTCAATTGACAAAATATAACATCAGAAGTACAATAATAACAGAAACAAACAAAAAAGTGTTTATGAGATGAAAGGAGCTTTAACCATGCCGCAGTGTGTAGTGATTGCAGACGATCTGACGGGGGCGAATGCGACCGGCGTACTTCTGAAGAAGATGGATTATCAGGCTTATACGGTGATGAATTCGGAGCGCATTGAACCTTCAGCGATTTCGGACTGTGATTGTGTATTGTATCCTACGGACAGCAGGGGAGTGGATTCGCAGATTGCGTACGACAGAGTGCGAGGTATCTGTGAACTGCTAAAAGATGATGAGGTGAAGGTGTATTCCAAGCGGATTGACAGTACCCTTCGGGGGAATTTAGGGAGCGAGACAGACGCCATGCTGGATTGTCTCGGTGAAGATTATGTAGCGATTGTGGCGCCCTGTTTCCCGTCTTCCGGCAGGATTGTGATTGGAGGATATATGCTTGTGAACGGACTTCCGCTTCATAAGACGGATATCGCCATTGATCCAAAGACTCCGGTGAAGGTGTCCGAAGCCGCGGTTCTATTTAAGGAGCAGAGCAAATATCAGGTATCTTCCATTTATATGAAAGATATGATGCATGGGGCGCATTATCTGTCCTATCTGCTGAATACATATGTTGCAGAGGGCAGCAGGATTATTGTGTGCGATTGTGTAACGCAGGAAGATTTGGATTTGATTGCGGATGCGGTCATTGCAAGTAAGATGAAGACTGTAGCGGTGGACCCGGGAGTATTTACAGCAACCCTTGCCAGAAAGCTGATTGTTCCTACAGAGCGGGAGACAAAGAGCAGGATTTTGGCGGTGGTAGGAAGTGTGAATCCCCATACGCAGAAACAGATGGAGGAGTTATGGCTGTCCCAGAAGACCTACAATGTCTTTGTTAAGACGAAGGAACTTTTAGAGGATGAAGACAGAAGAAAGGCGGAGATTGAACGGGTAGTCGGGGAAATCTTAAGCAAATGCAGCCGGAATGTAGTGTCTACGGTGACCGGCGACGGCATTTATCCTGAGAACCGGATTGACTTCACACCTTATATGGAGCGCTATGACGCGTCGATGGATGAGGTTACGGGACTGATTAATACCGGGCTTGCTGAGATTACTTACCGGATTTTCAAGGCGGAGCCTTCGTTCCGGGGATTATACACCAGCGGCGGGGATGTGACGGTGTCTGTGTGCGAGCGGTTTCAGACTGCGGGATTAAGTCTTGCGGACGAGGTACTGCCGCTGGCGGCTTACGGTCAGTTTCTAAAGGGTGAATTTGAGGGCGTACATATCATTACCAAAGGCGGAAGCCAGGGCGGAAACGATGCAATCAACCGCTGTATCACGTATCTGAGAGAGAAGCTGTACATTTAAGGTAACGTGAGATTATCATTTACCCCAAAACATTGTTTTCTATTCGGGGAAGAGTCTGATTCCCTGTCAACGGAAAGAATACTATTTTTTATCAAAAGAAAGGATGGAACATTATGAGCAAATCACTTATCGCAGTACCAATTGGAGATCCGGCGGGAGTAGGGCCGGAGATTGTAGCAAAATCAGTTGCCGCAAAGGAAGTATTTGACGTGGCGAACTGTGTGGTTGTGGGAGACAGGACGATCATGGAAAATGCTATCAGGATCAGCGGGGTTTCTCTTAGCGTGAATGTAATTGAAGGCCCTGAGGACGGCAATTTCCGCGAGGGAGTCCTGAATCTCATTGATTTAGGCAATGTTGACATGACCAAATTTGAATTTGGGAAAGTCAATGGGATGTGCGGTCAGGCTGCATATCAATATATTGCAAAGAGTATTGAGCTTGCCAATGAAGGCAGGGTTGACGCTGTGGCGACCACGCCGATTAACAAGGAGTCTTTAAGAGCAGGGAACATTAATTTCATCGGGCATACGGAGATTTTCGGCGCTCTTACCGGTACGGAAGATCCTCTTACCATGTTCGAGACAAATGGAATGCGGGTGTTCTTTCTGACCAGACATGTGTCTCTGCGGGAAATGCTGGACATGATTACAAAGGACAGAATCATTGATTATGTGAAGCGTTGTACGGAGGCTCTTGAAAAACTTGGCGTGAAGGATGGAACGATGGCGATTGCCGGACTGAATCCTCACAGCGGGGAGCATGGGCTCTTTGGCTGGGAGGAAGTTAACGAGATTACGCCGGCGATTGAGGAATTGCAGAAGGAGGGATACAAGGTTGTGGGACCCATCGGGGCGGATTCCGTCTTCCACCAGGCGGC
>CAOKJI010000136.1 GCA_948468495.1 uncultured Dorea sp.
GTATGACATTCTCCGGCGGATTTATTGATATGTTCCTGTTTGGTATTCTGCAGGGAAATGGAAAGACAAACTGGATTTGGATTGTAGCGGTTGGCGTTGTATACTTTGTAGTATATTATTTCCTGTTCAGTTTCCTGATTGTTAAGATGGATTTGAAGACGCCTGGACGGGACGATAATGAAGAGGTGAAGCTGTATCGCAGAAGCGATGTGGACGCTAAGAAAAAAGGCGCGGCAGACGGCGGCGCTGAAGGCGGAGAAGTGGACGAAGTATCCAGACAGATTTGTATGGGGCTTGGCGGCAAGAAGAATATTTCGGATGTAGACTGCTGTGCAACCAGACTTCGGTGTACGGTATTTAAGTCTGAGCTGGTGAATGACGCGATGCTTAAAGGTACAGGCGCTTCCGGCGTTGTTCATAAAGGTAACGGCGTACAGGTAATTTACGGACCCCGCGTAACGGTGATTAAGTCGAATCTGGAGGATTATCTGGAAACGGCTCCGGATGAAGAATATGTTGCAGAGGCTGCGCCGGCAGAAGTGAAGGCAGAAGAGGCGGCAGCTGAAGGAACCGACGAGAAGAAGGTAGTGAAATCTATCATGGTAGGAAGCCCGGTTAAGGGAATTGCGGCTGATCTTTCCAAAGTGCCGGACGAAGCTTTTGCAGGCCGTCTGATGGGCGACGGCGCCGCTGTAACGCCAACAGATCCGATTGTATGCGCGCCAGAAGACGGAGAGGTTATCTTCGTATTTGATACGAAACATGCGGTTGGATTCTCTATGGATAATGGAATCAGCGTGCTGCTTCATATGGGCGTAGACACAGTGAAGCTGGAAGGAAAAGGTTTTGAGGTGCTGACGGAGCAGGGCGCCAAGGTGAAGAAGGGAGATCCGCTTCTGAAACTTGACTTGGATTATCTGAATGCAAACGCACCGTCTATGATGTCTCCGGTTCTGTGTACGGAGCTGACAGAGAATCAGAAGATTCGTCTGTTGAAGGAAGGAGAAATCGAGAAGGGTGAGAGCTTATTTGCAGTAGATATCTACGAATAGAAAAGACAGAGTAATAAAGATTGCAGACTGGAGGGAAGTCTGGTATGCTGTATCAGGGTGTCAAAAATATTTTGGCACCCAAATTATACTTAGAGGTGCCCCTATGGTCATTCAGCCTAATTGCCAGTTATTTATTGCTCGTTGTGCCTGGAAGATATAGTTTCAAGAGGATGAGGTTAAGGGAAAGTATGTACAGAATCAGTAAAGTATTAAATCATAATACGGTAATTGCTGTGTCGGTGGAGGATAATCAGGAATATCTGATTATGGGAAAAGGAATTGGTTTTGGGAAAAAAGTGACGGAACGTATCGAAGTGCAGAGTACGAGTTCCGTTTATTCCCTGAAAGAAACTACAAAAAGAGGAAATGCCAGAGAGCTGGCGGCGAGTATTTCGCCGGAATATTTAGAGATTGCAAATATTGTGCTTCAGGAAGCAGAGAAGGAATTTGAAAGTATTGACAGGAACATACTCTTTCCGATGGCTGACCATATAGAATATGCAGTCAAACGGATTCAGAATCACGAATCCATCAGCAATCCTCTGACAGATGATATCAGGCTTTTGTTTCATGCGGAGTATAAAGTTGCCTGCTGTATCGTTCCTGTTCTGAAGAACAGAATGGGAATTGATATTGATGAGGATGAAGTGGGGTATATTGCGCTTCATGTACATACGGCAATTGTGAAGGAAGAGTTGTCGCAGGCGATGCAGATGGCGCAGGCAGTGAGAGACTGCGTTTCTTATGTGGAACAGGTGCTTGGAAAGAAATTGAATATTATGTCATTATCCTATAATCGTCTGATGAACCATATCCGCTATATGGTTGCCAGAGGACTGAAAGGAGAAGACATTAAGCTTAATATGAATGATTATATGGAGTTTAAATTTCCAAAAGAATTTGAAATGGCAAGAACGGTATGTGATGAGCTGGGAAAGAATCTGCGTTGTACATTTACAGAAGCAGAGATTGGATATCTGGCAATGCATCTGCAGCGGGTATTAGCGGATGAAGAGGAGTGGTAAGTCGTTCTAGAGCGTGCCCCCCCAATTCATTCCTGCAATCTGCCGCCCCACTTCACACCAGATTTTACGCTGAATTTGGTCAATGTAGCCCACTACACCTCCCAAATCCAGCATAAAATCTGATGCAAATTGGGACGACATCTTGCAGAAAGCAATTTTCAAGCACGCTCTAAAATATTCTTGAGCTTATGACGTCAGAAGGGGCAGGATTATACTGCTCCACAGAGAACTGCATGGCATTACGAGAACCATTGCCGGAAGCATATCCGCAATAGGAAACATCTTAATCTTGGCAATGCGAAATCCAGTGGCAATCATCAGAATGCCTCCGCAGGCTTTGAAATCAGCAATCATATCCGGCGTGGTTAGAGGAAAAATCATTCTGGCACATAGGAACAGGATGAGGAAAATGATGAACTGTGGTATAGCGATAATTGATGTTACATAGCCCAGACTGCAGGCGAAAACCAGCGCGGTAAATAAATCCAAAACAGACTTGGCTATGAGGATACTGTGGTCGCCGGTCATTCCGGAATCCAGGCAGCCGTAAATTCCAGTTCCGCTGGCACAGAACAGCACAAGTGCAGTCACTAAAAGCGCCTGAAATTCGTCTTCGGGCATTTTTCGATTCATATTTTTGAATAGATGGCTGATAGGCCGCTCTAACAGCAATGCGGCTCTGTTAATCTTTTCACCCAGATGAATTAGCAGACCGATACTGCTTCCAAGAACTATGGCAAAAATTACTGCCGGCATATTCTTCATCAGTACAATGGAACTGATACCGATTCCCATAGAGCAAGCCCCAAAAACAAGATTCAATTCATTCTTAAATTTGTCCGGAAGCTTTTCTCCGGCCGCAGCTCCCGCGATACCGCCGATAACGACGGAAAGTACATTAATTATTACACCGATTGGCATAAGAATCCCTCCTTACATTTCAGCAGCGGATAAATTTGGAATTTGTCCGCTGCTTTTCTATTATAAATGAAAAGGGACGGGGAATCCAGCGATTTTTTCATGTGGAGAATAAAGTTGGATTATGCTATACTAAAAAAGCATTTTGAAGAATGATAAATGCTGTACTTGGTAATCAGTGTGGAACATATGAAAAATAGGGGGACGATATGACTCTCAAAGACAGAATAAAAGAGAAAGTTTTATTAACGGATGGGGCCATGGGCACTTACTACAATCAGAAATATTCATCGGCTATGGAGGCGGAAGAAGCGAATCTGATTTCGCCAGAGCAGATTACGGCGATTCATAAGGAGTATATTGAAGCGGGGGCAAATCTAATCAGGACTAACACTTTTGCAGTGAATCATCATTTGTTCCCGGAGAGAGAAATCTGCAAAAGCGCCATAGTATCGGCCGTATCCCATGCAAGAAAAGCAGTGGATGAGTCAGGAAAGGATGTACTGGTTGCCGCGTCGATTGGACCGGTTAAGCAGTCTGTGGCGGAGACTGACGAACAGATTCTGGAAGAATATCAGTTTTTGATTGATATCTTTGTAGAGGAAGGTATTCAGACTTTTGTATTTGAAACTTTTTCTGAGCCCAAATGGCTCCAGCTTTTGTCAGAGTATTGTAAAGAAAAGTGTATGTACAACTGTGTAATTGCACAATTTTCAGTAAACCCTATGGGATATACGCAGGACGGATATGGAATGGGTGAAATCATCCGGCGGATGACGGAATTGGAATCGGTAGACGTCTTTGGTTTCAATTGTGGCGTAGGAGCGCTGCATCTTCGGAAGCTGCTGGAACAGCAGGTCTTTCCAAAAGATTGTATTTGCAGCGCCCTTCCTAATGCCGGATATCAGCAGGAGCTTCGGGGCAGAATGCGCTACAAGGATGAACCGGAGTATTACGCCCGCCAGATGGAAGGTATTCTTGCTCTTGGGATGAATATGATTGGCGGATGTTGTGGGACCAGGCCAGAGCATATCGCTGCGCTTGGAAGGCTTTTGGAGAAGCAGAACCGAAAACCGGCGTCAAAGAGAATTGCCCCGGCTGGCGGGGGAGAAGGGGAGAGATCTGATATTCGGCCTACTGTTTTTATGGAGAAGCTGAATCGGGGAGAGAAGGTATTTGTGGTAGAACTTGACGCTCCTTTTGATGCAAATATCGAGAAGTTTGGTAAAGGGATTTGCGCCTTGAGGGAAAATGATGTGGATATGATAACGGTCTCGGATTCTCCCCTGGCGCGCTCCAGGGCGGACGCTTCTCTGCTGGCGGTGTATGCGAAGTCTTTAAGGGATGTTTCCGTCATGCCTCATATTGCTATGCGGGATCGCAATCTGATTGGTCTGCGCTCCGAAGTATTGGGAGCTCATGTCAATGGGATTCGGGATTTTCTTATTATTACCGGCGACCCGGTGGGAAAGGAGAACCGGGGGCGGATTACTGGTGTGTTTGATATGGATTCTGTCCGGTTTATGGAATATTTACAGCATATGAATGAGGAGATATTCGGGGAATATCCGGTGTTTTACGGCGGAGCGCTGAATTATAATAGTGTAAATAAAAATGCTATCGTAGAAAGAATGAGGAAAAAACAGGATGCGGGATGTTCTTATTTTCTGACTCAGCCGATTTTTTCAGAAGAAGATATTCAGAGAATCCGGGAACTCAAAGAGATGGCTGACGCGAAAATCATCTGCGGGCTGATGCCTTTGGTAAGCTATCGGAACGCGATGTTTATGCAGCATGAGATGCCGGGAATCCATGTGGATGAACGAATTATTTCCAGATATACTCCGGATATGTCAAGAGAAGAGGCGGAGGAAACTGCGGTTTCGTTGTGTGTAGATATAGCCAGAGAGTTGTATGACGCGGCGGACGGGTTTTATCTGATGACGCCGTTTCACAGAGTGGGACTGGTAAATCAAATTATTGACGGTATTCGGGAACTGGAGCCAGAGCGTGTTTGAAAATTCGGGAATTGGATTTGATATATGAAATGATGCGGGGATTTTTGGATAAGATTTGGAATGTGAGAATGTATAGGGCATAGGAGATTACATCTGAGGAAGGATATTTGATGGATGGAGAGAGGAAAATGTTAAAACAGAATGAGCATATTATCAAAGAAGTATATCCGGGCTCTATTGCGGAAGAGATGGATATAGAAGCCGGAGACGTTCTGCTTGCAATCGGCGGGCAGGAGATTGAGGACGTCTTTGATTACCGGTATTTGATAAAGGATGAATATATCGAGGTGCTGATACGGAAGTGCAGCGGCGAGGAATGGCTTCTTGAGATAGAGAAGGATTATGAAGACGACCTCGGGATTGAATTTGAAAATGGGCTGATGAGCGAATACCGTTCCTGCAGTAATAAATGTATTTTCTGCTTTATCGACCAGATGCCGCCGGGAATGCGTGAAACGCTGTATTTTAAAGACGATGATTCCAGACTTTCTTTTTTGCAGGGGAATTATATCACGCTCACCAATATGAGCGATAGAGATGTGGAGCGAATCATCCATATGCAGCTTGCGCCGATTAATATCTCTGTGCAGACGACCAATCCGGTTCTCCGCTGTAAGATGCTTCATAATCGTTTTGCAGGGGAGAAGCTTGCGTATCTGGACAGGTTTTTTGAAGGCCATGTGGAGATGAATGGACAGATTGTTTGTTGCAAGGGAGTGAACGACGGGGCGGAATTGGAGCGGAGTATCCGGGATTTGTCCCGGTATCTGCCATTTATGAGAAGCGTATCTGTGGTTCCGGCAGGACTTACGAAATACCGGGAGGGTCTGTATCCGCTGGAGTTATACACGAAAGAAGAGGCGGAGAAGGTGATTGACCAAATAGAAGGCTACCAGGAAGGATTCTATGAAAAATATGGGTTGCATTTTATTCATGCCAGCGACGAGTGGTATATCACAGCGGAGCGGGAATTTC
>CAOKJI010000137.1 GCA_948468495.1 uncultured Dorea sp.
TGCTTGGAGGCATTACGGAACCGCTGCTTTTCGGAGTACACCTAAAATTAAAAAGACCTTATATCGGCGCTGTAATTGGCGCCGGAACAGCCGCCGCATATGCGGGGATCATGAAATTAGCCGCCTACATATTTGCATTTCCCTGTGTAACTTCTATACTGATGTGGCAGGCCCCGGATAACCCGTCCAATATCGTCCACGCCGCAATCACAATGGCCATTGCATTTATCGTTGGTTTCGCGGCAACTTATATCATTGGAACCGGGGAGAAAGAAACAGAAGAAATCCCCGCTTTCCATAGCGCGCGCTCTGCTGCCGACGGAGTTGTACGGCCAGTCGAAGATCTGGAAGACGGCGTCTTTTCCGAAAAAGTTCTGGGCGACGGTATTTACATCACTCCGGAAAATGGCAATGTATTTGCTCCATGCGGCGGGAAACTGGAAGTTGTTTACCCAACGAAACACGCCTATGTAATCAAAACCTCCGACGGCGTGGAAATCCTCGTTCATATCGGGCTGGATACCGCTAAACTGGAGGGGGCCCCGTTCAGGACTTCCTGCCGCCAGGGGGACCTGATTCATGCGGGCGACAGGCTCTGCAGCTTTGACTTAGACGAACTCAGCCGTCTGGGATACAATTCTTCAATTATTATGACGGTCGTTGCGCCGAAGGGCTGCACATTAAAACGGAATACCGATATAACGGCAAAAACGGGAGATACCCTGTTTACACTGGAAGGAAGTGCACAATAAATGCTGACTACTGAAAACCATCCGTCACATGCTGAAAAATACCCCTCCGAACTGGATTCGCATACGGCTTCTTATTATATGCGCCGCGCCGCCTCTCCATACCGTTCGGATTACATTGTCCGCGGATACGACGTGGGCGCGGCCCGATACAAAAGCGCCCATCCGGACTATCCGATGATTGATATCAGCAGCGAAGTAACCGAGCAAAAATTCATCCTGCCAGACGCCGCTCCTGTCTATGTATTTACCCCAAAGGACACGGAACCCGGCGCCGGATGCCTGTTCTACCTTCACGGCGGCGACTTTATCGCCGGAAATATTGACCGTTCAAGAAATACGGTAAAATATTTTGCGGATTATGCCAAAGCGCCGGTGATATTTATCGACTATCAGACGGCTCCGGAATACTCCTGCAGGCAAATCATCCGTCAGTGTCTGGCATCCATTTACAAATTACTGGATTCCCCGTATGTTTCGTCTCAAAACATCCGGGTCGGCCTGATTGGCGAAAGCGCGGGCGGAAATCTTTCCCTTGCCTGCAGGAAACTGGACTCTGCCCGGCGGGACGCCATTCAGTTCATAGGGTTAGTTTACCCGGTAACCGACATTTCCCGGCGGGCGGAGGCTGCATGGGACATCGGATACTATGGCGAAGGCTTATCGATATTAACAAAGGAACTGATACTCTCTCTGAAAAACTGTGAAGAAAAGTTCCGGGCGCTGTACCTGCAGAATGACTACGAGGACTGCAACCCTCTCGTTTCACCAGTCTATTCCGACAACTTAAATTTTTTGCCCCGCACCTATATCGGTATCGCGGAATACGATTACCTGCGGATACAAAACGAACAATTTGTCCAAAAGCTGGCTGAAAGCAGCGTGACATTCCGGACCGGTTTCTTCCCCGGCGTCACCCATGGATTCCTGGACCGGATCGGCCTCTTTCCGCAGGCAAAGACTGTCATACAGGAAATCGCAGACTTCTGGAAATCAGAATGCACTGAATAAAAAAGTAAGCGCCAGCAGACGGCCGAGTCCTTCTGCTGGCGCTTACTATCTCTCCGCATTATTCATCAAATAACCACGCTTCGGTTCACTTCCACCGGCGCTGCATTTGCCGGAGGCTTCCGGTACAGCTCCATCTGCAGAATACATTTGTCCGCCCGGGTCATGGAAGTCGTGTATTCATACGGCAGTCCCGTATCCAGAAAGGAAATCCGCTTAATCTTGAATCCCGCCTCTTGCCCTGTGCACTTCAGCAGCTTCCGGTTCTCTTCATCTATGATAACGGCTTCCAGCGTCTCCGTAGCCCGGTGCAGATTCAGCATATACTGATTGCTCAGCACATCATACAGGGAACTGGCTGAGAAATCATTCTGTTCAATACCAGGGCACAAATCATACGGAATATAGGTCTTCTCATTCAGCATCGGCTCCCCGTTGGCGCAGCGGATCCGGTGCAGCAGGAAAAATGCGGTTCTGCTGTCAAGAATCTCCAATTCCTCCTGAACCTTCTGCGGCGCCCGCTCTAACACCTTCGCCTCCAAAACAACCGAGGACGGTACCGCTCCTAATTTCTGCATATTCTCCGTAAAATTATAGAGATAATTAATCGGACGCTTCATACGCGGATTCATCACATGGGAACCCCTGCCGCGGTAGCGCATGATCAGTCCTTCCTCCATAAGCATATCCATGGCCTTACGCACCGTAGAACGGCTGACCTGAAGCTCGCTGCAGATAGTAATCTCCGGGAGCATCTGATCTCCCTCTTTAAGGATACCCGCCATAATCAGACGCTTAAAATAGTCATATAACTGCTGGTACAAAGGCTTGTCACTGTCCAGTGCAAGCTGAAATGTTTTTCTGAAATATTCAATGTCCATACTGTTTACCCCTGTCTATGATTTCTTAGTATACCTATTAAAACCGCCAAATGCACGTATTGTCTGATACATTTGTGATATTTTTAATTTTGTATTGATTGTATGGTACATTTGTGATATATTGATATTAATACAAATTTCACCTGCACGGCTGGGTCTGACGCCGGTACAGGTGGAAAAGACAGGAGGACACGCCATGAACCGCGAAACCAAAAAAATTATCAGACACCGTCTTCTCAGTTCCCTGCAACTGACTGCCGGTCTCCTCGGATTACCCGCCACTCTAATCTGGATTCTTCCATCCGGCAGAACTGCCGCAGCTATCTGCCTAATTTTGCTGTGCTTCCATGAGATTCTGATGGGCGCCATGAATCTGTTTCTGACCACGAAAAAATCTTACGACAAGCTTCTGCGCCCATGCAATGAATACCTGCATGACCAGAAATCAAAACAAACACTTCAAAAATAAGTATATCAGGAGGTATTATCATTATGAGAAACTATTTAGAATTTATCCCGCAGACGGACGATCTGGATATGGAACGCATCCACCGCCTTCAGCAGCGGATGGCAAAACGGGAAGCCAGCATCTGCAGTGAGCGCGCCCTGCTCTACACCGAAAGTTTCCGGCAGACGGAAGGCGAACCCTATATCCTGCGCAAGGCGAAGGCTTTTGCCCACACTCTTGCCCATATGACCATCTATATTGAGCCGGACAGCCTGATCTTTGGCAATCAGGCCAGCCGCAATTTTGCCGCGCCGGTTTTTCCTGAGTTTTCCATCGACTGGGTGATTGACGAACTGGACGGCGCCAACGGCGCTACTGCATTTGACCAGCGTACGGGCGACGTATTCCAGTGTTCCCAGAAGGTGAAGGAGGATCTGCACTCGATTGCCGGTTACTGGCATGGCCGCACGCATGAAGACGAAGTCTCCGCCAGTCTTACTGACGGGATCCGGGAAGCATCCAGACAGGGCGTTCTCCATCTGGGCGGAATCTCCAACTCCGGCGACGGACATATCGTACCGAAGCATGATGTAATCTTACAGCGCGGCTTCCGCTCTCTGATTGAAGAAGCCCGCGTGAAACTGGCTGCTCCCTCTCTGCCGCCGGAACAGGCCGATTTCTATCAGTCCGTCGTAACTGTATTAGAGGGAGCACTGCATTTCTTCAAACGGTACGCCGCCGAAGCAGAGCGCATGGCTGCCAAAGAAGCAGACCCTGTCCGCCGTCAGGAACTCAGAGCTATGAGCGAAATGGCCGCCTCCATGATGGAGCAGCCCGCCCGCTCCTTCTGGGAGGGTTGCGAAGTCTGCTATATGGTACATATGCTGCAGATGATTGAGTCAAACGGACACTCCTTCTGCTATGGAAGATTTGACCAGTATATGTATGACCTGTACCGGCGGGATAGAAAGAAAGGTATTCTTACCAAAGAAAAAGCTCTGGAATATATTACCCACATGTTCATCATGAACAGCTCCAACAATAAAGTACGCGCCTACGGGCACACCCGCTTCTCCCAGGGATATCCCCTGTATTCTAATCTGGTCGTAGGCGGTTACAAAAAGGACGGAACAGACGGCTCCAACGATCTGTCCTATCTGTGCGTCGAAGCCATGAACCTGACCGCGCTGGCAGAACCCAACTTCTCCATGCGCTATAACCGGAAGACTCCTGACAGCCTGATTCGTCTGGCCGCCAGATTAATCCGCACCGGATGCGGAATGCCCTCGATGTTCAACGACGAGGTAGCGGTAAAAGGCTTAGAAGACCTTGGCATTCCCAGGGAAGACGCTCTGGATTACTGTCCCATCGGCTGCGTAGAGACCGGAGTTCCCGGCATGTACGGCCACCGGGCAACCGGCATGACCTATGTAAACTGGGGCAAGGTTCTTGAAATCGTACTGAACCACGGCAGCGATCCCAGAACCGGCATACGGCTGATCGACCTTGGCAGCGAAGATTACAAAAGCTATGAAGAACTGTGGGCCGCATGGGAGAAAGCGCTCAAATACTACTCTGACCTGGCGGTAGAAGCCGACGGCGTCTGCGACCGCTCCCTTGCTATTTACGACGCCGATCCTTTTGCTTCATGCTTTATTGACAACTGCATGGCAAAGGGCAGGACTCTGAAAAACGGCGGCTGCAAATACGACGTCATTTCCCAGTCTAACATCGGACCCAGCGTAGTCGGCAACAGTCTGGCCGCTATTCGGAAATTAATCTTTGAAGAGAGGTCCCTGAACTGGAAAGAGCTGATGGATGCCCTCGCTTCTAACTGGGCAGGTCCGGAAGGCCGCCGTATCCGTAAAATGGTCATGGACGTGCCAAAATTCGGCAATGACGACGACTATGTAGATGAGATTGTCGCGGACGTATTTCACTCCTACCTAAAGCTCCTGCCGGACTATGAAACCGTCCGCACCGGAAACGGGCCGGAATTATCCCGGTATACCATGTCCACCAGCAATATCACCTCCTACGTACCAAACGGAATGGACGTAGGCGCCACGCCGGACGGACGCTATGCGGGCACACCCCTGAACGAAGGCTGCTCCCCTACACAGGGCACAGATGTCTGCGGCCCCACTGCGGTCATCAATTCCGTATCCAAACTGCCGAATGACCAGGTTGCCGCCGGGCAGCTCCTGAATATGAGATTCGCCGCCGGAGCGCTGGCGGGAGAGGAAAATCTTGAGAAATTTGTCGCCTTCTTAAAAGCAAGCGTCATAAAAGGAATCTATCATAACCAATTTAATGTGTTATCCACCGACGCGCTGCGCGCCGCGCAGGAAGAACCGGAAGCGCACCGCGACCTGATCGTACGGGTTGCCGGCTACTGCGCCCAGTTCGTTTCCCTGATGGAGGAAGCCCAAGAAGCAATTATCGCACGCACGGAAAACGAATGGGGCTAAAGGAGTGATACGATGAAAACGGGTCTGATATCATCTTTACAATTTTATTCTACCAAAGACGGTCCGGGCATCCGCACCACCGTATTCTGCGTCGGCTGCAATCTGCGCTGCGCCTGGTGCGCCAATCCGGAACTGATGCTTCCGGGAGAAAAATATATGTATTACCGGCAGCGCTGTATCAAATGCGGCACGTGCGTCTCTGCCTCCGGCGGCCATATTACTCTGGAGCCGGAGGGATGCGTCATTGACCGGACCGCCCCTCTGGAATGGGAGGCGCTTGCCTCCCTGTGTTCCCAGAATGCCTACGAGAAGAAGGGGGAAGTCTGGAATACAGAAGAACTGTCAAAAAAACTGCTCCGGGACAAAGAATTTTACGACATATCCGGCGGCGGCGTTACCTTCTCCGG